>JBBQJR010000233.1:0-5508 GCA_038326125.1 Chthoniobacterales bacterium | reverse complement strand
TACGTGCGCTCGCCGCGATCCCACGCGGCGTCGCCGGCGAGATTTCCGCCGGCGGAAAATCCGAGCAGGCCGACACGCTTCGGATCGAGGGACCACTCGGCGGCGTGATGCCGCACGATGCCGAGGGCTCGCTGCGCGTCCTGCACGGGCATGGTGAACGGCTCCTTTTCGTCGCGCGTGGGCGTGCGGTATTTCAGCAAGACGGCGGTGACGCCGAGCGTATTCAGCCACTCGCAGACCTGCGTGCCTTCGCTCGCGTACGAGAGGAACATGTAGCCGCCGCCGGGCGCGACGACCACGCTCGCGCCGTTCGGTTTTTCCGGACGGAAAATCGTGATGGTTGGATCAGTGACGTCGGAAACGTGGGTCGGAGTGATCGGTCCGTACGACTGGATTTGTTTGATCGTCGCGTCGGATTTCGGAGCCATCGCGGTCGGCGGCCCGTCGGGCCAGAGCTTGAGCGTGAGCGGTTCGGCGGCGGGCAGCGGCGCGATAAAGCCGCAGGAGAGTGCGAGCAGGGCGGGTGCGATTTTCACAGCGGGAAAGGATGAGGGATTGAATTGCGAACGGCCAGACTGTCGGCGCGCGTCCGTCTTCGCGAGCTTCCAGTTTTTCGGGACGAAAATGCGGTGGTCGAGCGCAAGCCCTTCGACGGTTGCGCTTGCGGGTCGGGCGCGAAATCCCCGCACGCAGCGGCGGTCAGGAACTGGCGAGCAGGTTCACCGTGAGCGCGACGACGCCGACGTTGAAGCCGAAAGCGAGCAGGCTGTGCAGCGTGGCCAGGCGGCGGAGTGCGGTGGTGCAGAGGGCCACGTCCGAGGTCTGAAAAGTCATCCCGATCGTGAAGGCGAAATAGACAAAGTCCCAAAAGCCCGGCTCGCTCGCGCCGGGAAAATCGAGCCCTTTTGCCGCCGCCGCGGTGGTGTGATGGCGGTGCAGGTATTCCAGCGCGAAAATCATGTTCCCGAAACACCACGCGATGATGATCGTGACGACGATGATCGCGGTGGCGAGAGGCGTGCGCTGCGTGCCGTGACCGAGTTCCGCGGCGAGCGCCGTGAGCACCACGCCGAAGACCAGCGCGGCGAGTACCAGCAGCGTGGTCCGGCCTGCATCGTAGCGGGCGGCGCGAGCGCGCAATGCTTTCGATCCGGCGGATGAAAGGGCGACCGTGACCCATCCGAGGTAGGTCGCCGCCGCGGCGTCGAATCCCGCGAGCAGCGCGAGCGTGTTCCGGCACAGCCACCAGCCGAGCGGGGCGGCCAGGAGAAGCACGATGAAAAACGCGAGCACGGCGGGCTGACGCGGAATGTGGCGGGAGATGAAGGCGGGAATCACGGCGGTTGAAAATGGGGCACGGCACGTATGAACGGTTTCGGCGCGGAGTGGCATCAAATGATTGCCCGGTTGAGGAGACACCGTTTGGCACCGTGGGCACCCCGCGCGATGCCGCGGTGCGGGCGCAACTCTTTCACGAATGCCTTCACAGACTGCGCGTCGGTGCTATTTTCCGCGCATGAGTGATGAAAGTGAGCAGCAGGCCGAGGCACCGCAGGGACTCGAAGTCCGCACGTATTTTGTCCGCGGGCGCAATGCGCTCGTGGCGCGCGCGGATTTCGGCGAGCTGTTTGTGGACTACTATTTGCACCTCGGGCAGCTCGACCGGCAGAGCCGCCCGGCGGAGGACACGATGATGAAGGAGGCGCTCGCGGCGCTCACGCTGCACTGCGCTTCGCGACCGCGGAATGAGACAACGGCGTGGACGATCCATTTCACCGATCCGCTGGTGAATCTGTTCGTCACCGGCGATAATGCGCGCGGGACGGTCGTCGGGCAGGTCTTCACCGAGGATGTGAAAGATGACGGGCGCAGCCTTTTCATGAGCGACATCGTGCGCGGTGGCGGGCAGCCACGGCGCAGTGTCGTGGAACTGGAGGGCGCGGATATTTTCCCCGCCGTGGAGCGATACTACGAAAAGAGCGAGCAGCGGCCCGCGCGGCTTTTCCGGCACGGCGAGGAGGATTTTGTGATGGTGAGCGCGCAGCCGGATTGCGACATGGCGTGGTTCGAGGCGCTCGACGACGCGGCGATTCGCACGATGGATCAAGGCGAGACGCTGTCGCTGCTGGAGAAGCGTTTCTACCGCTGGGAATGCGGCTGCAATGAGCGGCGCATGATGGATGTGCTGCGCTCGCCGATGATGCAGGACGCGGACGCGCTCTTCGGCGACGAACCGCTGATCCGCATGAGCTGCCCGCGCTGCGGCGCGCGCTACATGATCACGCGCGAGGGGATGGAAGCGCACATCGCGGTGAAATGACAGGCAGCGCGGCGACGGCGAATTTGGCACCGTTCGATGCGGATTACGCTGCGCGATTCGGCGGCATCGGGCGGCTCTTTGGCGCGGCGGCGATGGAGCGGCTGCGCGCGGCGCACGTGTGTGTGGTCGGCATCGGCGGCGTGGGCTCGTGGGCGGTGGAGGCGCTCGCGCGCACCGGTCTCGGCGCGCTCACGCTCGTGGATGCGGACGACGTGTGCGTGACGAATGTGAACCGCCAACTCCCCGCGCTGACGGACACGGTGGGGCGACCGAAAGTGAGCGTGATGGCGGAGCGCGTGCGGCAGATTTCGCCGTCGTGCGCGATCACGGCGTGCGCGGAATTTTACACGAAAGCCAATGCCGGCGCGCTGCTCGCGGACACGTTCGATTTTGTCGTGGACTGCGTGGATCGCATGTCGGTGAAGGCGCACCTCATCCACGAATGCCACGCGCGGAAACTGCGCGTGCTCACCTGCGGCTCCGCGGGCGGCCGGCGCGATCCGTCGCAGGTGCGCGCGGGCGATCTCGGGCGCGCGGGGAATGACGAATTGCTGCGGCAAGTGCGGCGTCAGCTCAGCCGCGAACACGGCTGGCCGGAGGGCCGGTGCGGCCACGCGCTGCCGATGGGCGTGCCGTGTGTTTTCACCGGGGACAAGCCGGTCTATCCGCATCGCGACGGCACCTGCGGGAGCGAGCCGGAGGAGGGCGAGAGCCTGCGCATGGATTGCGCGAGCGGCTTTGGCGCGGCGACGTTCATCACCGGCGTGTTCGGCTTTGTCGCGGCAGCGGAAGTCGTGCGGCTCCTGCTCGCGGACGAAGCCGTAGCGTAGCTCTCCAAAGCTGCGCCGGAACGCGCTGCGCTGCGCAGTTCTGGAGAACTACGCTACGAATGGCCCGCCCGCGCGAAGGAGTTCCGCAGGGTGCCGACGGACGTGCGGAGAGAGCAGGTGCAGGAGGAAGACAAGGACGGAAGATTCCGATCTGTGCAACGCGGAGGATTCGACATCGCGCGGCGGCTCGTCTTGTCTCGCCGAACTTCCATGAAATCCCTCCGCGCCCTCCTCACACTTTGTTTCACTGCCGCCCTCGCGCATGGAGCGCTCGCCCGCGCCGCCGAGCGCAAACCGAACATCATTTTTCTCCTCGCGGATGATCTCGGCTACGGCGATGTCGGCGCCTTTGGGCAGAAAAAAATCCGCACGCCAAACATTGATCGCCTCGCCGCGGAGGGCATGAAACTCACGCAGCACTACGCGGGCAACAACGTGTGCGCGCCGTCGCGCTGCGTGCTCATGACGGGCAAGCATCCGGGCCACGCCTTCATCCGCGACAACCGGCAGGCGAAGGCATTCGACCCGAAGTGGGACGAGGGCCAGACGCCGGTGCCCGCGGGCGAACTCACGTTCCCGCTCACGCTGAAAAAATTTGGCTACAAGCTCGGCGGATTTGGAAAGTGGGGCCTCGGCCCGGTCGGCTCGACAGGCGATCCGCTGAAACAAGGCTTCGATCATTTTTTCGGCTACAACTCCCAGTCCGTCGCGCACAACTACTATCCGGCGGAACTGTGGGATGACGACAAACCGCACCCGCTCGACAATCCAAAATTTTCCGCGCACCAGAAACTCGCGGAGGGCGCGGACGTGAATGACCCGGCGGTGTACGCGAAGTTTTCCGGCAACGAGTACGCGCCGGATTTGATCAGCGCGGAGGCGCGCGAGTTCATTCAGGAAAACAAGGACCGTCCGTTTTTCCTCTACTACCCGACGACCGTGCCGCACCTCGCGCTGCAGGTGCCGGAGGATTCGCTCGCGGAGTACGCGGGAAAATTTCCCGAGGAGCCGTACGACGGCTCGCGCGGTTATCTGCCTCATCGTGCCCCGAGGGCGGCATACGCCGCGATGGTCACGCGCATGGATCGCGAGATCGGGCGCATGATGGATCTCGTGCAGGAGCTTGGGCTCGACGAAAACACGATCTTCGTTTTCACCAGCGACAACGGCCCGCTCTACGACAAGCTCGGCGGCACGGACACGGAATTTTTCGAGAGCGCCGGACCGCTGAATGGGCGCAAGGGATCGATGTTCGAGGGCGGCATCCGCGAGCCCACCGTCGTGCGCTGGAAGGGACACGTTCCGGCTGGCACCACGAGCGATCGCATCAGCGGCTTTGAGGACTGGATGCCGACGCTGCTCGAACTCATCGGCGCAAAGGACGCGACGCCCGCGGGGATTGACGGCATCAGCATGGCGCTCACGCTGCTGGGTGAGCGGCAGGACGAGCGGCCATTTTTGTATCGCGAATCCCCCGGCTACGGCGGGCAGGCGTGCATCCGC
Source organism: Chthoniobacterales bacterium (assembly GCA_038326125.1). Lineage (GTDB taxonomy): Bacteria > Verrucomicrobiota > Verrucomicrobiia > Chthoniobacterales > Chthoniobacteraceae > SXWH01. Next base: position 855 of record JBBQJR010000233.1, on the reverse strand, counting down.
GTCGGCGAATGGAAGCTGATCCTCGAAAAGCTCCATCCCGGCCCGAAGGCGACGCTGAAGCCGCGCGACCCGCAGCTCTTCGACCTCGCGAATGACATCGGCGAAAACAACGACGTGGCCGAGCAGCATCCTGACATTGTGGAAAAGCTCACCAAGCTCATGAAGGAGCAGCATGTGAAGTCCGACCTCTTCCCCATCCGCGGTCTGGACGTGGAGTGAGAGAAATTTAACTACGAAGGGCACGAAGGACACGAAGGGGAAGAGGCGTTGCAAGCGCCGTGTTTGCGGCGGACGAATTCATTGCCTCATCTTGGTGTCCTTTGTGCCCTTCGTAGTGAATCCTCGCATCCGCGTTCTTGCGAAGATGCGCGCGGGCCCCTAGCTTCGACGCCCTTCTTTATGGCCGACGAACGCAAGACTCTCGAGCAGCGACATCAGATGACCGACCTTGAGCGGCTGCGCCACAGTGCTGCGCATGTGCTTGCCACGGCCATCCTGCGCATCTGGCCTGAGGCGCAGTTTGCCGCGGGGCCGCCGGTGGAGAATGGGTTTTATTACGACGTGGATTTGCCGCACCGCATTTCGCCGGAGGATTTCGCGCGCATCGAGGAGGAGATGAAAAAGGAGATCAAGGCGAACAACGTTTTCGAGCGCACGGCTGTGTCGCGCGCGGAGGCGCTGGCGCTGGCGGAGAGCGGTCGGCTCGGCGGGCTCGGCGAGCGGCCGGGGAATCCGAGCAAATTCAAAGTCGGCAATCTCGCGGACATCCCGGAGGGCGAGGAGATTTCGCTTTTCCGCAATGGCGACTTCCTCGACCTGTGCGCGGGGCCGCACGTCATGCGCACGGGGAACATC
>JBBQJR010000232.1:0-5528 GCA_038326125.1 Chthoniobacterales bacterium | reverse complement strand
GGCCGAGGCCCGCGCCGATCTCGATTCCGTATTCTTCGAGGAGGAGTTTGCGCAGCACGGCTTCGTCTTTTCCGGCGGGGGCGTGGATGCAGTTCAGCGTGTGCAGCGAATGTTTCGGCACGTAGCTGAGGCCGAGTTTTTCCAGGCCGGCGCGGAGGCGCAGGTGCATCACGCGGTGGCGCTCAATGCGGGCGTCGAGTCCTTCCTCGACCACGATCGCGAGTGCTTCGCGCAGGGCGTAGGTCATGTTGATCGGCGCGGTGTGGTGATACACGCGGCCGCCGCCGGCGCCGGGGTTCATGTAGTATTTGCGCAGCAGCGAGACGTCGAGATACCACGATTGCACTTTTGTTTTCCGCGCATCCATCACGCCGATCGCGCGGTCGCTGAAGCTCACGGGCGAGAGGCCGGGCGGGCATGAGAGGCATTTCTGCGTGCCGCTGTAGATCGCATCGATGCCCCAGTCGTCCACGCACAACTCGTGGCCGCCGAGCGAAGTGACGGCATCCACGACAAACAGCGCGCCTTTTTCACGGCAGAGCGCGGCGAGTCCGTCGAGCGGTTGCAGCGCGCCGGTGCTCGTCTCGGCGTGGACAATGGCAACGAGCTTCGCCTTCGAGTGCGCGTCGAGTGCGGCGGCGATCTGCTCTTTGGAAATGATGTCGCCCCACGCGGCTTCGACGGCGTGGACGGTCGCGCCGCAGCGTTCCATCACGTCCTTCATACGGCTGCCGAAGACGCCGTTCACGCACACGATGGCTTCGTCGCCGCGCTCGAGAAGATTCGTCGCGATGCATTCCATGCCGGCCATGCCGGTGCCGCTGACGGGGAACGTGAGCTTATTCTGCGTGCGGAAAATCTGGCGCAGCATCTCGCACGTCTCGTCCATGATCGCGAGATACTGCGGGTCGAGGTGGCCGAGCGTGGGCGCGCTGAGTGCGCGGAGAATGCGGTGCGGCACGCTGCTCGGGCCGGGGCCCATGAGGATGCGTTCGGCGGGATTTACTTGGTCGGCGGAGGTCGGGGTCATGTGGAAAATCGGGTGCGTGGCGCGCGGAGAAAATGCGCGGCCTTATCCCGCCCAGCGATCGTAGAGTTCGCGCAGGCAGTCGCGGAGATTTCCGCGGTGCCGGTGGAAAAGCGCCTCCGCCTCGCCATCCGGAAGCGCGCCGCCGGTGAGACTTTCCACGAGGCCCTTCAGCAGCTTCGCCGAAGTCTCCAGCTCCAGCGCGACGGGCAACCGGCTCGTGCGATGCACGCCGACGATGAAGCCCGCAGCCTCGCTCGCCGCGCCGCGAATCGGCAGCCACTGCCGCGTGGAAAGCTGCTCCGCGCCGTCCAGCAGGATGAAGCGCGGCGCCTTCACCTCGCGCAATTTGTCCGCGAGCCGATCCTTCTCCTTCATGCCGCTCTCCGTCTGAAGTCGGAAGTTCATGGGCGCAAAACCGCGCGCCTCGAGATGCGGGATGAGCTGCTCGAACAGCGTCGTTTTCCCCGTGCCGTTGCCGCCGACGATGCTCGAGCACCAGTTTAGTTCCTCGAGCCGCCGCAGCAGCGAATCCCAACTCACCCCGGTCGGAAACCGGAATGGAATCCGTTCGAGGTGGCAGGTCGCAAAGGGATTTTCGCGGGCAGTCACAGCAGTTCGGAAAAGGTGGGCGGCATGGCGTGCCCATAGCCGAGGCGCTCCGGCATCGCAAGGCAAAGGGCGCGCATGCGGCGCTCACTGCCCGACGCGCAGGCCGGGGGATTTTGGCTGCTCGATTTTCGGCAGGCGAATCTCGCGGGCATCCGGCGCGATCACGATCTCGAGGCACCGGAATTCGCCGGCGGGTTCCGCGACGAATTCCACGGCACAAACCACCGCGATGAGCGTGCCGGAGAAACGGTATGGCCCGTTTGGCACGGCGAAGCTGAATGCGGCGCGTGTCCGCGGCGGGTGGAGCGTCGAAGGTCACGGTCGCCACCGTCTCTCCACTTGCTTCACAGCACCTTATCCGCGTCGTCGCCGAGGAAGACGCGGAACCGGTTCTTGTCGATCGCTTTCATGTAGGCTTCGACGGGGCTCACTTTGCCCTGCTGCATCACGCTCCAGATCGCGTCGTCCATGAACTGCATGCCTTCGCCTTTTCCCGAGATCAGCACGTCCTGTAATTTCTGCGTCGCGCCTTCGCGGATGATGGATGCGGCGGCGGTGTTCACGACGAGGATTTCGTTCACGGCGAGCCGGCCGCCCGTGTCGCAGCGCTTCAGCAAAAGCTGGGCGACGACGCCGCGCAGCGAGTTCGCGAGCATCGTGCGCACTTGCGACTGCTGGTCGGCGGGGAAGACATCCACGAGGCGGTCCACGGTTTTGCGCGCGTTGTTTGTGTGCAGCGTGCCGAAGACGAGCAGGCCCGTCTCCGCGGCGGTGAGCGCGAGCTGAATCGTCTCGAGGTCGCGCATTTCGCCGACGAGCACGATGTCCGCATCTTCACGGAGCGACGCCTTCAGCCCTTGCGCGAAACTCGGCGAATGCTCGGGCACCTCGCGCTGCGTGATGATGCACTTCTTGTTCACATGCACGAATTCGATCGGCTCCTCGACGGTGATGATGTGCCGGGTCTGGTTGGAATTGATGTAGTCAATCAGCGCCGCGAGCGTCGTGGATTTCCCCGACCCGGTCGGCCCGGTGACGAGCACCATGCCGCCGCGCATGTGGCCAAAGCTCTTCACGACCTCGGGAATGCCGAGTTGCTCGAGCGTCATGATCTTCGTCGGGATGAGACGGAAAACGCAGCCGAGGCCGTTGGTCTGCTTCAGAAAATTGCAGCGGAAGCGCGAGTCCGCGTTCATCTCGTAGGCAAAGTCGAGGTCGCCCGTCTCGATGAAGCGCGCCCATCTTTCCGGGCCGGAAATCTCGCTCATCATGTAGGACATTTCCTCGCGCGTGAGCACCTCGTTGCGGATCGGGAGGATGTGGCCGTGCTGGCGAATCTTCGGCGGGTTGCCCTCGCCGAGATGGAGGTCGGAAGCGCCCGCCTGCACGAGCACGTCGAAGAATTGGTCAATGTAGGCCATGGGGAATTTTCAGTGTGAACCCGCGAGGTGCTGCCGCATTACGGCCTTCTGTTCGGAGCGCTGGTAGCATTCCTCCTTCGAGATGAGGCCTTCGTTGAAAAGCTCGAGCAACGAATCATCCATGAGCCTCATGCCCATTTTTCCGCCGGTCTGCATCACGCCGGGGAGCATGAAAGTTTTGCCGTCGCGGATGCACGAGGCGACGGCTTCGGTGCGCAGCAGGACTTCGAGCGCAAGCACGCGGCCTTTGCCGTCGGCACGGGGGACGAGCTGCTGCGAGATGATGCCGCGGAGCGATTCGGCGACCATGACGCGGATCTGATCGCGCTGGTCGGTCGGGAAGACATCGAGCACGCGGTCGAGCGTGCGCGAGGCGCTGCCGGTGTGGAGCGTCGCGAGCACGAGATGGCCCGTCTCCGAGGCGGTGATGGCGAGCTGAATGGTTTCGAGGTCGCGCATTTCACCGACCATGATCACGTCCGGATCTTCGCGGAGCGCGCCGCGGAGGGCGTGGGAAAAGCCGGCGGTGTGCGTGTGGACTTCGCGCTGCGTGACGTGGCAGTTCTTTGACGGGATCACGTATTCGATCGGATCCTCGAGCGTGATGATGTGGTCGTGGCGCGTCTCATTCACGTAGTCCACCATCGCGCTGAGCGTCGTGCTTTTGCCGGAGCCGACGGAGCCGGTGACGAGGATGAGGCCGTTCTGATATTGCGTCAGCATCTTCAGGCTCTGCGGGAGTCCGATCTCGTCCATCGTTTTGATTTTCGTGTTGATGATGCGGAAGACCATGTCGATCCCGAGCCGGTGCCGGACGACGGAGGCGCGGAAGCGGCCGAGTTGATTCGCGTAGGCAAAATCCACGTCGCCGCGCTCGTGGAGGTGCTGCTTTTGCGCATCGTCGAGAAAGCCCATCGCGAGCCGCTCGGTGTCTGCGGCGGTCAGCATCGGTGCCTTCAGCCAGATGGGTTCGAGGTTGCCAAAGCGCCGCCACGTCGGCTGGCAGTTCACCGGGAGATGAATGTCCGACGCGCCGGATTCCTGGCCCTTCCGCAAATATTCGTCCACATGCTGGAGCGTCTGCATCGGGATTTCCGCGGTCACGGCGACGGCCTGCGGGACGGCGACGGCGGCAGCTTTTGGCACGGGGTCCTGAGGTGGGTTCGGGTCCATTTTTTAGGGGAAGGGGCGAGACAGGTAGTGCGATGCGGATCGAAATCCAATCAAACTTTGCGTCCGGGCTTCGGCGGTTTTTCGGGCTCCGCGGGTGCGCCGGATTTGGCGGGGCGGCGGAAGCGTTTTAGGAATTCGGCGACGCTCCGGCCGCTGACTTCGGAGAGGAGCGGGCGAGCAAGGTTGATCGCAATTTTCGCGGCGGAGAAAAGCGTGCCGAGCTTCCCGACCGGCCCGAGCTTGGCGGCCGCGCCGAGGAGTTTGCCCGTCGCCTTTTCGATGAACACCGTCTTTTCGCGCGCGGGCAATTTTGAAAGGACAAAGCCCACGAGCGCCGCGCCGCTCAGCCAAACGGTACGGCGGCGCTGGAAACTTTCCGCGGCGCGCGCCGGCATATCGAGGCTCTGGTGAAGTGCCTCGCCCGCGGCGGAAATGCGCGCGCGCGCCGAGGCGAGTGCGGCCACGATTTCCTGTTTTTTCAGTTCTGCTGGTCCAGCCATGCTTGATCTTTTTTAAGCTCCGCGGTCGTGATGGGAAAGAGCGCCGTGCTGAGTTTCGATTTCAGCATAAGCAAAAGCACCCCGACGACGGCGAGATGCGCCCCGGCCATGACGAGCGCGGCCCACACCCACCCGTGCGGTCCGCCGAAGGCCTTAGCGATGAGAAAAACCACCGCGAGGCACGCGAAGAGCCAGCCGAACGCGCCGAGCACCACCGCCGCGCCGACGATGAGCAGCAGCTTGAAAGTGTGCCCCGCCGCCTCGCGCCCCTCAAGCGAAGCCAGCCGCAGCCGCGCCGAAAAATATTGCACGCATGAGGCGAGAAAAGCCCGTGCGTTGCGCGCCATGCCGGTCGTCCCGTGGCCGGGCGCTGGCTCCGTGTCAGACATCGCTTTGTGTGGCGGGGGAACCGCCGTTGAAATTTGCGACCCGCTGGGCGAAGAACTCGACCGCGAAATACGCGAAATACGCGAAATACGGCGCAGTGGAAGCGGCGAAATGGGGCGTCATAACCGATCTTCCTTTTCGCTCTTTTCGTGTCTTTCGCGCTCCACCATCAGCGGTGCGCTAGCGGCGGAAAATGAGACCCAGCACCAAGCCCGCGCCGGCCGCAGCGAGGATGCTTTTCGCCGGGTGCGCGCGTACGTAATCCTCGATCTCCTTCTCCAGGTCGCGCGCCTTTCCCTGCCACTCTTCCGCCATGCCGGCCGCGTGCTCGCGAAACTCCCGGGCGGCCGCCTCCGCCGCGTCGCGCATCTCCGCGGCGGCGGCGCGGGCATGGTCCTTGGCGCCCTC
>JBBQJR010000231.1:0-5560 GCA_038326125.1 Chthoniobacterales bacterium | reverse complement strand
CATACCGGCATCTCGTCCATCGCACTGATCATCGCGGCGGTCTTCTGGACGTGGCTCTGGGGCGCAGTCGGCCTCGTGCTCGCGACGCCGCTCACCGTATGTCTCGTCGTGATGGGCCGGCACGTGCCGCGGCTCGCTTTTCTCAGCATCGTCCTGAGCGACGAGGAGCCGCTCACTCCGGCGGAGGACTGCTACCACCGGCTGCTCACGCCGGGCGAGCGCGACGAAATGGAGCTCGTGGACAACTTCCTGAAATCCAATTCCCTCACGGCGCTCTACGACGCAGTCCTCATCCCCGTGATCAGTTCCGCGGAGGCGGACACCGCCGCCGGCAGCCTCGACACGGACCAGCTCGCGCACCTCGAGCATTGCATCCGCGACGTCATGGAAGACCTCAGTTCGCGTCCCGCCGTCGCTTCGAAAATCGTCGCCGACCAGACCGTCGCCTCTGCCGACGCCGCGCCTCCGCTGCCGACGCCGCCGTGCCGCGTCTTCTGCGTGCCCGCGCGCGCGGACCGCGACGAACTCGCCGCCGGCATGCTCGCGCAGATTCTCCAGCAGCGCTGCGACGAGGCCTTCACGTGCCCGCCGCGGCTGCCGCTCGCGGAACTTCTCGGCCGGGTCGAAGCCGCGGCGGTGGATGTCGTGTGCGTCTCCGTCACCGCTCCCTCGACCGTCATCCACGCGCGATTTGTCGCCTCGAAAATCCGCGCCAAATTCCCCGAGTTGAAAATCATCGTCGGCCTGTGGGGAGTCACCGAAGGCGTGACCGATGCCGCCAAGCGCCTGCGCGATTCCGGCGCGGATGAGGTCGTCGTTTCGCTCGCGGAGGCCGTCCTTCAAATCGGCAAGCTCGCACCCGTTCACGCGGACCCGATGCTGCCGGCCCCGATCCCCGAAGGCGAAGAATCCCGCCTGGCTGCGCTGCACGGTCTCGGCCTGCTCGACACCGCCGCCGAGCCCTTCTTCGACCGCATCACCGCGAAGCTCACCCGCATTTTCGACGTGCCCATCGCGCTCCTCACGCTCGTGGATCGCGACCGCCAGTTTTTCAAAAGTCAGGTCGGCCTGCCCGACGATCTCGCCAGGCAGCGTGAGGCGCCGCGCGACATCTCCGTCTGCGGTCACGTCGTGGCCCAGAACGACATCCTCGTCGTCGAGGATCTCGCGCGCGACCGCCGCTTTGCCAACAACCCGCTGCTCAAGGCCCGCGGCCTGCGCTTCTACGCCGGCGCTCCGCTGCGCGCGCCCGACGGCCATCCGGTCGGCTCGCTCTGCCTGCTCGATACGAAGCCGCGAAAATTCAGCGGCCACGAGCAGCGGCAGCTCAAAGAATATGCGAGCGAGATCATGGAGGAATTTGCCCGCCGTGCCGCGGCCGCGCCGGCTCCCGCGCTGGCCGCGCCGGCCGCGATGATCGCGTGAAGGCGAATTGTCACGTTGCCATGCATGACAACAACCAACTCGGAGTCACGAGTGCCGGGCGCAAGCTGCGCGCGAAACTCATCGGTGCGACTGGCGGTACGGGCATGTCTTGTTGAAAGTACCGGTTGAAGCGTTCGCGCTCTTCGGCGAGCGCCGCGCGCGCGTTTTCCACCGTCGCTCGGATGAAACCGGTGCGCTCTTGGAGTTGCCGCAACCGGTTGATTTTTTCCCTCCCATTCGACCACGAGGCCTTGGGCGGCTTCCCGCGTGGGATCGTCCTCTGCGGGCGAAGTTGCAACTCGCACGTGGGTGGAGGAGCCTTTCGCCAACTGCGAAACAGAGTTTCCACCGCGCAGCGTGCGTTCCCAAGCCCTCCGCTTGGGATTCTGTGCATCTTGACTCAATGAGCTATTGCGGCGTCCGCTTGCGTGTTCCGACGGCTGGTCCATCGTCGGCATCGGTGAAGGGCGGCTTTTCAAACCGCACTGGACTTTCCACTACCCGCGGATCCTGCGCGCGCGTGAGCTCGTCCATCATGCGTTTCGCGAGCCCGGCCTTCACTTTGGCAAAGTCTGTATTACCCGCGAGATTGTTCATCTGGTCCGGGTCTTTGCGGATGTCGTATAGCTCCTCCAGCACGCGTTTGCCAAAGGCCATCTCATAGTAGGAGCGCCATTGCGGATCGTGCCGGTGCTCGATGAGCCACGCCTTCGTCGGGCTCGCGTCCATGTCGGCAAAGGCGGCGAAGGTATTGTGCTCCAGCTCGTCCATGCTCGGCGCGCTGTCCGCCGTCACCGCGCCCGGCGAGCCGAGCGGCCAGCGGTCGGGCTCGAAGTTGCGGATATAGACATAGTCCGGCGTGTGAATGGAACGCATGGGGTAGGGGAGATTGCCCGCGCGCGCTTTCGCGACATGGCGCTCGCGACCGGTGATGACCCAGTCGCGCGTCGCATCGAGCACGCCGCTCTTGTCCGACAGTAAAAGTGGCAGCAGCGAGCGTCCGTAGAGATTCTCCGGCGGCTTCACGCCCGCGATTTCCATGAAGGTCGGCGCGAGGTCCGGCAGCCGCACAAAGTCCTCCACCACGCGCCCGCCTTGGCGCGGAGCGCCGCCATGATCGCCCGGCACGCGCACGACCAGCGGCACGCGCACGCCCATGTCGTAGAGATTGCACTTTCCCTCCGGCACACCCGGCATCCCGTGGTCGCCGCTCAGCACGATCAGCGTGCGGTCGGCCTCGCCCGTTTCTTCGAGACGCTTTAGCAGCACGCCCACGAATGCATCCACTGCCTGACACTCGCCGAGATAGTCCGCGCAGTCCTCGCGAATCTCCGGCACGTCCGGCAGAAAGGCGGGCAGCTTCCCCTTCAGCGCATCCGGCTCGATGCCCCACAGCAGCTTGCCCGAGCCTTTCACCCACATGCGATGCGTCGTCGTCGGTCCAAAGAAATAATGCCACGGCTTCGCCTTGCCATCCGCGTCCTTGCCCTCCTTCTCCCGCGCCGCGAGGAAGTCGTCGAAATTCCCGCGCACCTGATCGAGCACCTTCTGCCGCGCATCCGCCACGCTCATGCCGCTCTTCACCATCGGCACCACATTATTCGAGAAATGCTGCGCCAGCGCCCCGTGCTTTTCATACGCATACTTCTGCCCGCCGAAGGGCGCATCCGCCGGCGTGCCGGGACTCCAGACCTTGTGACTTTTTCCAATCGTGTAGCCCGCATCGCGCAGCATGAGCGGATAGGTCGGGATCGAATCATCCCACACCGCGCCACTCAGGATCGCCCCGCGGTTGCAGTTGAAGAAGTAGCGCCCCGTGAGCAGCGAGCTGCGGCACGGCGTGCAGCTCGGCGCATTCACAAAGGCATGCTTGAAGACAATGCCCTCGCGCGCCACGCGGTCCACATTCGGCGTCGTGATGACATCATTCATCGAGGGTCGGCCATCCATCCCCTTGTAGCAGCCGGCATAACGCCCCCAGTCATCGGCGAAGACAAAGAGGATGTTCCAGCGCGGCGCATCCTCCGCGCAGGCGGAACTAATCCATGCGCCGTGCGCCGTCAGGATTGCGAAAGCAAGCAGGAGCGATTTCCAAACGTGGCGGCGGCGGGAGGCGAGGGGATGCATGGGAAAAAGGACCGCGCGGATTGAGCCGAGCATTCGCCCCATCTCCAAGAACAAAACTGATGCGTCAGCGGTCCGCCTCGTCCGCCGCCACGCCTCAGGCCTCACGTGAATTCCACCTGGGCTTCGACAAAAGGGACGGTGCGATACATCCGCGGACACGCTGCGGAGCGAAGGAACGGAACCAAAATGAAAACCCAAACATTCCTCCAACGCACCGCCCTATTCATCGCCGCCGCCCTCGCGCTCGGATCGCCAGCCTTTGCCGATGACTCCCTGCTGAAGCACGGCGACAAGTCCTTTCTCGAAAAAGCCGCCAAGGGCAACATGATGGAAGTCCACATGGGCGAGATGGCCAACCGCAAGAGCGCCAATACGGAGGTGAAGAAATTCGCCGACAAGATCATCACCGACCACACCGCCAATAACGTCGAACTCAAGACGCTCGCGGACATGAAAAAAACCGGACTCCCCGACAAGAACGACGACAGCATGAAGTCACTCGACGCCAAGTCCGGCGCGGACTTCGATAAAGCCTGGGTCGAGGCCATGGTCAAAGACCACAAGGACGACATCAAGGAATATGAGAAACAGGCCGCGGACGCCGCGGATCCCGACGTGAAAGCCTATGCCGCCAAAACCCTGCCGACCCTGAAGCTTCACCTCTCCATCGCCGAAGGTGTGTGGGACAAGCTCGGTCGCGACAAATAAGCGCAAGCGCGCGGTAACCAAGCTTCATCCAAGGCCGGGTGGCAACTCCACCCGGCCTTTGCGCGCCCGGACACGGTCGATCCGCTGTCGTGGCTGCCTGTCCCACACTGCCACGCCGCCTACTGCACCGGCCGCACGAACTTCCGCAGAATCGCATAGACCACGATCAGCAGATAGACCATCGCCACCGTCCAGTTCTTTACGACGAATTCCGTGAAATCAATAATGAAGCCGACGAACGGCCGGATGACGTGCTGGATATAAGTAATGACTGTCAGCACCAGGCCGTGCGTCGGCAGGCCCTGCCCGTTCCCGCTGTTTTGCCGAAGGATCAGCGCCAGCACATACGCGATGCCGAGCAGCACCATCGGCGTCCCCACCTTCGCGAACTCCTCGCCCAGGAAATCCTTCAGGAACTTCAGCAGCGGCTTCACCAGATACGCGCACACCGCGTAGACGACCCACAGCGCCGCCAGCAACGCCGCGCCAAAGCGCATCAGCGCGACAAAGGCCGTGTGCCGCTCCCGCCCGTGCTTCTCCCAAGCGCGCTGCTCCTTCAGCACGCTCTGCTGCCGCTCGGCATTCGTCTTGTCAATCTCCGCATTCGCCTTGTCAATCGCCACCCGCGTCTCCGCCGAAGCCGTCACCGGCACGTCCTGCCGCTCGATGGGATCATACTTCGGCCCATCCGGCGAAGGATAGTAGCCCGCAATCACCAGCACCGCCAGCACCGTCGCGATGATGATGTGCAGCATCGAGTCCTCCCGGATCTTCCGCCAAGTGTCGTTCGCATCAGGGTTCGGATTCGCAGCGGGAGTGTTCGGAAATTCAGTCATGGCAGTATCGGGATTGGGGCCGGCGATTGAGCCTGCCGGAGCGGCGCGCTGTCCAGATCAAAGCAAGTCACGCTGCTGAGAAGAGCGGTTTGCGCTGTCAGAAAACGGTGCGGGATGAGGTTGCTGTCGCGGCCAGGCATCGCCCGACGGCCGGCCCGTTCCCGGCGCGGCGCGGCGACAAGCAAATTGCTTGCAAGAGGGGGATTCCAAGCCAACCGCGGCCCAGCCTCGCCCGCCGCTACGCCATCTTGCGGGCGAAGTTCCCCTCCAGCAGTTCGGCCACGGTGAGCAGGACGATGTTGCGCCGCTCCTTGTTTCAAAACCGCGTGACCTCTCGCTCGGCGTCCTCCGTGCTGCCGAAGCTCACGAAGAACCCCTTCTCGCATTTCGCGCGGCGCATGGCGGTCTCGAAGGCGTGTTTGCGTCCCGGAGGGACGATGGAGATTAGCCGGTGGTCGAGCGAA
>JBBQJR010000230.1:0-5574 GCA_038326125.1 Chthoniobacterales bacterium | reverse complement strand
GTGAGCACGCCGCGCGAGACTTCGACAAGCTGCTCGGGCGTGACGAATCCAATCACGTCCGCAAGCCGCGGATACGTCTCGGTGTTGCCGTGCGCGCGCCCCTGTCCGCCGCCCGCGCACAGATTGTAGCCGGTGATTTTTCCGCCCTCCTCGATGGCGATGAAGCCGAGGCAATTTGTGAGCACGTCCACGTCGTTCAGCGGCTGGAGCACGAAGGCGACTTTGAATTTCCGCGGCAAATAAGTGCGGCCGTAGAGCGGGTCCACGAAGTCCTTGTTCTTCGGATCCTCGAGGTTGAGCTGCACGCCCTCGACCCAGATCGAATGATACGCGGGCGTCTTCGGCATCAGCGCTTCGGAAACGCGCGTGGCGTCGGCGAGGAGCTGCGCGTGCTGCGGCGAAGCGGCGGGCGCGGGCGGGCTCATCACGTTGCGGCTCACGTCGCCGCACGCGGCGAGCGTGTCCATCATCGCCGCGTTGATTTGCTTCATCAGCGGGCCGAGGCCGCTTTTCACGACGCCGTGAAATTGGAAGCTCTGGCGCGAGGTGATGCGCAGCGTCTGGTTGCCGTACTTCGTCGCGAGGTCGTCGTACACGAGGTAGCCCTGCGGCGAAAGCACGCCGCCGGGGATGCGGCCGCGGATCAAGAAGATGAACTTTTTTCCCGTCTTCCGCAGGTCGCGATCGTCCTGCTGGTAGATGCCGTGGAATTTCATGAACTGCGTGTCGTCGTCCGAAAAACGATCCAGCGTCGGGTCCGCGAGCGTGGCGGCGACGTGGCCCGCCAGCGTCGGGATCGCGGTCTTGATCTCCTCGTTGTGCGTGGGCTTTTTTTCCTTCACGGGTGCGGGCGGAGCTTCGTTCGAGGTGGCAGTGGCGGTTTCGCTCATGATGATTTTCGGCAATTTCGATGTGGGCCCGCGCTCGCAATTTCCGAGGCGCGGGAGCGAACAATTAACCAGCGGGCGGCGAATGGCAAACCGGCTTTGCGGGCATCTCCCGCCGGCGGCTCATTTTCACGCGGCGTTTTTTTGGGGCGCAACATCACGCGCCGCCCGCGCCAGCCGGCAGCGAAAAACTGAAGACCGATCCTTCGCCAAACTCCGAGGTCACCCAGATGCGCCCGCCGAGGCGCTCGACGATCCGTTTGCAGAGCGCGAGGCCAATGCCGGTGCCGGGATATTCGGCATGGCTGTGCAGCCGCTGGAAAATCCCGAAGATGCGCTCGAGGTACTGCGGCTCGATGCCGATGCCGTTGTCCGCGACGGAAAAAATCCATTCGCCCTCCGCAGGCTGCGCCGAGAGGTGGATGTGCGGCGCGCGGCCCTGGCAAAACTTGAGCGCGTTGCCGATCAGGTTTTGGAAAAGGTGCGTGAGCATGAGCGGGTCGCCGTGGACGGTCGGGAGCGGATCGCGGGTGATGCTTGCGCCCTTTTCCGCGATGACGAGCTGGAGATTTTCCAGCGCGAGATCCGCCGCGCGCGCGGCATCCGTCGGCTGGCAGACCGTGGAGCCGACGCCGACGCGCGAGTACACCAGGAGTCCGCGGATGAGCGCCTGCAGCCGCGCGGCGCCATTCACCGCGAAGCCGATGAACTGATCGGCCTCCGCGTCGAGCCGGCCCTTGTAGCGGTGCGCGAGCAGTTCAAGATAGCTGGTGATCATGCGCAGCGGCTCCTGCAAATCGTGCGAGGCGATGGAGGCAAAATGCTCGAGGTCGGCATTCGAGCGCCGCAGTTCGGTGGCGAGGCGCTCGCGTTCGGCCTGCGCGCGCTTGATCTCGGTGATGTCGCGCGCGACGCCGAGGAAGCCGGTGAGCGCCCCGCTGGCATCGCGGATGCCGGAGACCGAAAGCAGCACGGGCACGCGCGTGCCGTCCTTGCGCAGGTAAGTCCATTCGCGCGTCTCGGAGTCGCCGCAGCACACTTTTGCGATGAACACCTCGAAGCCGGGCGCGACCAGGCGGCCGAATTCGCGCGTGAGCGTCTCCGCGTGCGCCGCGACTTCCGCGGGATCGTGGATGACCGCGGGCGTTTTTTTTCCGACGAGCTCCTCCGCCGCATAGCCGAGCAAATCCTCCGAGCCGCGGCTGAAGGTGGTGATGAGGCCCTCGGGCGTCGTCGAGATGAGCGACGCTGCCGCGCTGTCGAGGATCGCCTGGCGGAAGGCCGCGTCGCGCGCGTGGCGGCGCGAGGAAAGGCGCAGCTCGAACTGCTTCACGACTTGCCGCGCGAGTGTGCGGAGGGCATCGCGCTGCTCCTCGCTGAGGTGGTGGGGGACGCGGTCGATCACGCAGAGCGTGCCGATGTTCACACCCTCGGGCGTGGTCAGCGGCGCCCCCGCGTAGAAGCGGATGCCCGGCGCGCCGAGCACGAGCGGGCTGTCGGCAAAGCGGATGTCGCACGACGCGTCCTGCACTTCAAAAATGTCGTCGCCCAAAATCGCGTGGGCGCAAATGGCGAGTTCGCGCGGCGTCTCCGTGGCCTCGATCCCGTGGCGGCTTTTGAACCACTGGCGGTCCGCATCCACGAGCGAGATGAGCGCGATCGGCGTGCCGCAAATGAACGAGGCGAGCCGCGTGAGATCGTCGAATTCCGCCTCCGGCGGCGTGTCGAGAATCTCGTATTGTCGCAGCGCGGCGAGGCGCTCGTTTTCGTGCGTTGGCGTCGGCGCGGCCTTCATGGGTGGGCGGCGGAGGAGTCTGTTTTTGCGGGATTTTGTTCCCGCCACCGCAAGTTCCGCCCGGCATGTGTTGGGATGTTCATCGCCGTGCGGGATTGATCCGGGCTCCCGCGGCGGCTGTCAAGCTGGCGGGCATCCGCCGCAGCGCGCGGCGGATTTCGCTTGTGGCGCGCGCGCCTTTGCCCGGACAAGCCACGCGTGAATTTCCCCGCCGACACGACGACGAAGAGGCGCTGGCGTTGCGGCGTGTGGCCAATTTTTTTCGCGCTCGTGCTGTTCGCGTTCGCGTGGCGCATGCCCTACGCCGCGACCGCGCCCATCGTGCAGGTGGACGAGGTGAAATACTCCCTGCCCACCGTGCTGCGTTTTCTCGCGGGCGATCCCGTGCTGTATATTTCGGGCACGAACTACGGCGCGCCGCTCGAGCAAGCGATGGCCGCGGGACTGTTCGCGGTCTTCGGCGAAAGCGCGGGCGCATTCCGGCTGCCGACCGTGCTGCTCGGCAGCCTCGCCGTCGGCGTATTTTTCCTCGCGCTGCGCCGCATCGTCGGCCGCGGCGCGGCGCTCGGCCTCACGCTCCCGCTCGCGCTCGCGAATTCCTGCGTCGCGCGCTACACGACCTTTTCGCACGGCTGCTACTCCACGCTGCTGCTCGCCGTGGGCCTCATCCAGCTCGCGACGCTGCGCGTGGAGGAAAGGCGCACGCTTGCGCGCTGGCTCGTGCTCGGCGTCGCGATGGGCGCGGGATTTTACGTGCTGAAGCTCGCGATTTTCCAGTCGGTCGCCTCGCTCGCGTGGCTCGGGCTGCGCTCGGAATATTTCCAGCGCCTGCGCGCACGCCTCGCCGATGCACGCCTGCGACCGCGGCTGCGCGCGGGAATTTCCACCGTGGCACTCGGCCTGATCGCGCTCGCACCCGTGCTCTACCGCTTCCTCACCCGGCGCGCGACGTACGCGATTTCGCCGTGGGAAAAATGGCTCGTCATCGCTGCCGCTTTTTTCTGCGCGGCCGGCGCGGTGGTCCTGCTGCCCACGCTCGGCGCACCGCGTTTCCGCGAAGGCGCGACCGTCTCCGCCGCGCTCGCGCTGCTCGCGCTCGTCCCGCTGCCTGCGGAAATTTGGTTCCGCAAAATCGAACTCCCGCGCCTCGCCGCGCAGGGCATCGCGCCGTACGTCGAGGCCGGCTACAGCCTGAGGCATCTGCACGAATGGCCGCATCAGGCGCGGCTGCTGCTCGAGGGCGTCTTCCCCGCGCTGCTCGTCGGGCGCTGGGATGAAGTGCGCGGCTTCGAGGAAAGCGAACGCGAACCGCTCGGCTGGAAATCCGCCATCGCCGCCGCGGTGCTCGCCGCGCTCGCGCTCTCCGGCTGGCGCAATTTCCGCACGCGCCCTCCGCGCACCCAAACGCCGCGGCCGCCGGCTCCAGCGACGAATCCGTGCGAGGGAAAATGGACGCGTGCGCTGCGCAGTGCGGACTTCATTTTCATCGCGCCGTTCCTCCTCACGCTCGCCGTGCTTTTTCCGTCGTGGTCGCTGCACAGCGAATCGTCCTTCCGCTACCTGCTGCCGTTTTTGCCCGGCCTGTTTCTGCTCGCGTTCCGCTGCCTCGGCGATCGCATTGCCGCGCACCCGCGCCTCACCGCCGCGCTGCTCGCGATCTACGCGGGCTACTGCGCCTTCGACTGCGCGCGGCACATCGTCTGAGAGCGTGGATCGAAGGTCGTGACCGCCTCTCTGGAAGTCTGGAGTTCGAAGTTAGGAAACCGCTGATCTCACCCGGTTCCAAAAAGGCCGCACCAAGCGGAGGAACACAGCGCTTCCAGCCAGGCAGAGGAACACAGCGCTTCCCGCCAGGCGGAGGAACACAGCGCTTCCAGCCAGGCGGAGGAACACAGCGCTTCCAGCCTGTGCGGTCGGAGAGGATTGGCAGGCTTCCAGCCTGCCGGCGGACAAGATGTCCGCCTGCCCAATCCCACGGCACAGGCTGGAAGCCTGAGTTCCTACTCGCCCACCATATCCAGCGTTCGGGATGATTTGCGGCACATCGTCTGAGGCTCGCAGCGCCGACTTTACCTTTCCCGTTCGCGCGCTAGCTTGCGCGCCCTTTTCCACCCACGCGCCATGCTCACCAGCGATCAGATCCGCCAGACGTTCCTCGATTTCTTCCGCGAGAAAAAGCACACCATCGTGCCATCGGGCAGCCTCCTGCCGGACTCGCCGAACCTGCTCTTCACGAACGCTGGCATGAACCAGTTCGTCCCGATTTTCCTCGGCGAAAAGAACGCCGACGTGAGCAAGTGGGGCGGCGCGATCGCCTCGGGCGATGGACGCCCAACCGGCTGCGACACGCGTGCGGCGGACACGCAGAAATGCATCCGCGCGGGCGGCAAGCACAACGACCTCGATGACGTCGGCCTCGACACGTATCATCACACGTTCTTCGAGATGCTCGGGAACTGGTCTTTCGGCGACTACTTCAAAAAGGAAGCCATCGAGTGGTCGTGGGAGCTGATCGTGGAGCGGTTCAAATTCCCGCCGAACCGCGTGTTCGCGACGGTATTCTGTCCCTTTCTCGGAGAGAAAAACTGGGAGGAGAAGTGGCGCGGGGAAGTGGACTGGGTGGTCAAATTCGTGACGTCCAAGAGCTCTCTCGTGCAGAACGACAAGAACTCTGCATTCGAGATTTCGGACCAAGAGGCGATTTACTGGTGGGCTGAGAAATTCATCACCGCAGGCCTTGACCCGGCGGTTCACATCGTCCCCGGCAACAAGAAGGACAACTTCTGGATGATGGGCGAGACCGGCCCGTGCGGCCCGTGCAGCGAGATCCACATTGACCTCACGCCCGCCGGCGACACGCGCGGCGCACTCGTGAACAAGGGCACCGCCGAG
>JBBQJR010000229.1:0-5592 GCA_038326125.1 Chthoniobacterales bacterium | reverse complement strand
CGCTTACCCTCGCGGGCAGCAACAGCTAAACGGGCGCGACCGCGATCAATGCCGGCATCGTGAACATCAGCTCGCTCGCCCCGCTCGCGGCGGCGCAGTCGCTCGGCAGAAATATCGGCGCGAATGCGGTGACGCTCGGTGTCGCGACGACGTCGTCCGGCAGGCTGAATTACACCGGCCCGGCGGGCACGCTGGACAAGAACATCACCGCGCTCGGCAACGGCAGCGACACCGTGCAGAACAGCGGCGCGGGCCTGCTCACGCTCTCCGGCACGCTCACGAAAAACGGCACGACGCTGACTCTCGCGGGCGGCGCGAACGGCATCGCGGTCACCGGCCCGATCGTCGGCGGCGCGCTGAATTCCGACCTCACCGTGAGCGGCGGCGCGACCACGCTGAGCAACAACAATTCGTACAACGGCGCGACTGTCGTGACCCCCACCGGCGCGCTCGCGCTCGTCACGGGCGGCAGCCTCAGCGGCACGACCGGCGTGACGGTGAACAGCGGCTCGCTGCTCGTGGACAACAACGTGAGCAACGTCATCAACGCGACGACGCCCGCGCCCCTCGCGGTGAATGGCGGCACTTTCACGCTCGGCCCGACGGTCTCCGCCGACACGACGAAGACGCAGACTTTCGCCCTTCTCTCGCTCAGCGGCACCGCCACGCTGGACCTCGGCACCGGCGCGCAGGGCAATGCGCTGGTCTTCGCGCCGAACGCAAACTTCACCAGCGGCTCGCTGAAAATCTTCAATTGGAGCCAGGGCACATACGCCTTTGGTACGCCCGACACCGGCGCGCTGAACGACACGCAGGACCGGTTCCTTTTCAATGGCACCGGCAGCGGTCTTTCCGCCGCGCGACTCGCGAACATCCAGTTCTACTCGGACGCCGGCGTCAGTCTGATCGGCAGCGCGAACGAAGTTCCGTTCGGCGCGCAATTTGAAATCGTGCCCGTGCCCGAGCCCGCGACCGGCGCGCTCCTCGGCAGCGTCGCGCTCTGCGCGCTGCTCGGCGTCCGTCGGCGCAAAAAGTAGGCGGGGTTTTTCAACCTCGCGCGGGAGGATGGGCGGAGGCGGCGGGGTGGCGCGGAGCGCATGTTTCCATATCCCGATGTCTTCCCGCCACCTCGCTCCGCTCCCCGGCGCGAGATTGAAAACCTCGCCTGCATCTTCCGCCCGCTCAGCCGTGCGACGGATGAAACATCTCCGCGACGCGCTGGATTTTCAGCGCGCGTCCGGTGGATTCCTCGATCTCGATCAGCGCGCCGTGCAGCTTCACCGGGCCGCCGGCCACGGGATATTGGATCGGCCGCCCGGTGAGGAATCGCTGGATGATTGGCTCCACTTCGCGGCCGAGGCAGCTCACCACCGGCCCGCACATGCCCGCGTCGCAGAGGAACGCCGTGCCGCCGGGAAAAATCTGATCGTCCGCCGTCTGCGTGTGCGTGTGCGTGCCCACGACCGCGCTCACGCGGCCGTCGAGAAAGCGTCCCATCGCGATTTTTTCGCTCGTCGTCTCGGCGTGCATGTCCACGAAAATCACCTTCGTCTCCTCGCGCAGTCGTTCGACTTCGGCCTGCATCGCGAGGAACGGATTCTCGAGCGGCGGCTGCATGAAGGTGCGGCCCTGCACGTTGATCACCGCGACTTTTCCCTTCGGCGAATCGAGCACGATGCTCCCGCGGCCCGGCGTCGCAGGCGGGTAATTGATCGGGCGCAGCAGCCGCGGCTCCATGTCGAGGTGCGGCACGATTTCCTTTTGATCCCAAATGTGGTCGCCGCTCGTGATCACCGCGACGCGCGCGCGGAGCAAATCCGTGCAAATTTTCGGCGTGATGCCGCGACCGTTCGCAGCGTTCTCGCCATTCACGACGATGAAATCGAGCCCCCATTCCTCGCGCCACTGCGGCACCATTTCGATCACGGCCTTGCGGCCCGGCTCACCGACGACGTCTCCGAGAAAAAGTAACTTCAGCATCGCCCGCGACGATGGCGGATTCGCCCAGTTTTGTCACCACGAAGGAAGCACGGGCCATTCCGGAAAGCTCGCGTGACCTCTTCGCGGAAGCATCGTATTCCGTCGCGCGTGTCCTTTTGCCTGCTCCGATCCGCCATCCTGCTCTCGCTCGGGTTCGTGTGCGGCGCGGCGCTGGCGCAGCGGCTGAGCCCGCTTACCTCCGCCCCGGACTGGACGCGACTGGAGGCCTTTCACGAGACCATCACGCGCGAGGAATTTCAGCGGCTGCTTGACAAGGTGTACGCGCCCGGCCGCGCGGCGGCGGGGATGATCGAGGTGCGCGAAAATGAGGCGGTGATTTTCAAAACACTCACGCTGGCCGAGCCGTTCACGCTGCGTTTTGCGAAGGACGCAGCGTCCGCGAAAGTTCCGCCGCGAGCGTGGCGCACAGCGTCATCACTCGGACCTGCGACGGCGGAGCGTCCGCTGGCGGGCGTGCGGCTCGCGCTCGATCCTGGGCACATCGGCGGCGAGTGGGCGCGGATGGAGGAGCGATTTTTCCAGCGCGGAAACGACGCGCCGGTGCGCGAGGGCGACCTGACTTTGCTCGTGGCGAAACTCGCTGCGCCCGCGCTGCGCACGCTCGGCGCGGAGGTCACACTCGTGCGTGAGGAAAGCGTTCCGTCATCGCCATTCACCATCGATGCGCTACGCCCGGCGGCGCGGAAGGAATTGCAGTTCATGGCCGTCGCCGCGCCGCGCGAAAACTACGATGGCGAACACGACCCGCTGAAGGCGAACACGGTGCAGTGGCAGGCCGAGCGGCTCTTTTACCGCATCGCGGAAATCCACGAGCGCGCGCGCAAAGTGCGCGAAAAAATCCGGCCCGACCTCGCGGTGTGCATCCACTTCAATGCGGAGGACTGGCGCGATCCGGCGAACCCGGTTTTCACGGAACAAAACGATCTGCATGTGCTCGTGAATGGCTGTTTCAGCGCGGGCGAGCTGCGGTTCGACGACCAGCGTTTCGAGATGCTGCTGCGCCTGCTCACGCGGACGCACGCGGAGGAAATCGCCGCCGCCGCGCCGCTCGCGAAAGCGCTCGCGGAGGCCACCGGGCTGCCGCCTTTCACCTACTTCGGCGGCAACGCGGCGCGCACGATTGCGGGCGAATATGTGTGGGCGCGGAACCTTCTCGCGAACCGGATTTTCGAATGCCCCGTCGTGTACCTCGAACCGTACCGCATGAACAATGCGGAAACCTACGCGCGGATTCAGGCGGGCGATTACGCGGGCGAGCGCGAGGTCGCGGGAAAAGTGCGGCGCAGCATTTTCCGCGAGTACGCGGAGGCGATTGTCGCGGGAATCCGCGCGCATTTTTCCGCGAAACGGCCGTAGGCGCGCGCGGACGAGCGCGTCGGCGTGGCCGTGGCACACGCTGACGTGAGCTTCCGCTCACGCCTACGATGCGCACGAGCAGACGGAGAGACGTGTCCACGGAAGACACGGAGGAACACGGAAAAAATGCCGCAGTCTTCCGTATCCTTCCGTGCTTTCCGCGGACCCTGTTTCCTGTTTCGGGCGCGTCAGCCGAGCGTGCCGAAGTAGCGGTCGCCGGCGTCGCCGAGGCCGGGGACGATGTAGGCGCGTTCGTTCAGCCGCTCATCCACGGCGCTCGTGAAAATGGCGACGTCCGGGTGCTGCGCCGCGAGGTGCGCGATGCCCTCGGGCGCGGCGAGGAAGCAGATGAAGCGGATGCGGCGTGCGCCTTCCTGCTTGAGCTTCGTGATCGCATCCGCGCCGCTGTGGCCGGTCGCGAGCATCGGGTCCACGACGAGCACGTCGGCATCGGCGAGTTGCGCGGGCGCGTTGAAATAATACGACGACGGCAGGTGCGTGATTTCGTCGCGCCTCATGCCGATGTGGCCGACGGCGGCGTCGCCGAGAAACGGCAGGATCGCCTCGGACATGCCGAGTCCAGCGCGGAGAATCGGCACGACGACGATCGGACGCACGAGCTTTGCGCCAGCGGTCTCGGCGAGCGGCGTGCGGATTTTTTCTGGGGCGGTTTCGAGATCGCGCGTGGCCGAAAAGGCGAGCAGCACGGTGAGCTCCTGCGCGTTGCGACGGAACTCGCGCGGCGGCGTGCGCTCGTCGCGGAGGCGCGCGAGCTTCACGCGGGCGAGCGGATGTTCGATGAGGGTGACATTCGGCGGCAGACTCGGCGCGGGCATGGGCGATCCATTTCAGGGTTCGCGCCGCTTTGCCAGCCGCGCCTGTGTCAGGTCGGGGCTCAATTTGAACTACGACGGGCACAAAGGGCACAAAGCGGGATCTCTTGGATGGGTTGCGTTTTGAAGGGCAACTTCTTCGTGTTCTTTGTGCTCTCCGTCGTGAAATCCAAATTGAGCCACCTCCCTGTGTCGCATCGCACCGTGCAAATTCACGCCGACGCTCAGCGCAGGTGAGACATTGATTTTCCAAAAATGCCGAAGCAAAGTCTCGCGCATGAAAGCGCTTCTGGCCATCCTCCTCCTCGCCTTTTGCACCACGCAAACGCGTGGAAGCGAACGCGTGCTGCTGTACGCGCGGCTGTTGCAGGATCTCACGGTTGAACTCACTGACGGATCAAAGTGGGCGATGGAAAAAGGCGATTGCTTCCCCGTCGTGGCCTACAAGGAATCGCACACGAAACTGATCCTCCGGCTCGCGAGCACGAACTTCGTCGTCGCAGGGGATGATGCGGCGATCGTGGCGGAAAAGGAGACGCCCGCGGCCGTCGAGCGCTATCGCACCACTTTGCAAACTTACATCAACGGCTTTTCCGCGAGGTGGAAAGCGAACGCCGAAGCGGCGACCAAAAAATGAAGCTCTACGTGAAAACCTGGTGCCCGTGGTGCGTCTCGGCGCGCGAGTGGCTGGACAAAAATGGCTACGGCTACGAGCTGATTGACGTGGAGGCGGATCGCGCGGACTACGACGAAATGATCCGGCTTTCGCGGCAGGCGAAGACGCCCACCCTCGTCACGCGCGAGGGCGCGGTGCTGCCGGATTTCGGGCCGGAGGAACTGGACGAATTCCTCGCGCGGAACGGCATCCGGCCCGACAGCGCATGAGCATGGCGGATTTGCTTTTGATCCTCGGCGTGTTCGCCCTGAGCGTGGCGCTGAGGACGACGGGGCACGCCGTGCTGCTGAAGCTCGGTGTGCTCGGCTACTTCACCACGTCCTTCCTCGCGGGTTGGCTGCTCACGGGCTGGTGGCCGATGGGGCTGATTTTTATGAGCTTCTGGCTCGTGTGGCCGTGGTACGAGCTGATCACGCGCGTGCGGAAAATCGCGATGCCAGTGGACACGGAACTGCGGCACAAGACTCCGCCGCACCGCGAAATGTTTCCCGCGCTCGACGACCTCACCGCGGAGATCGAGGGCGAAGGCTTTGAGCACGCCGAAGACCTCGGGCGCGACTGGGACGAGGCGAAGCAGTTCTTCCGCGTTTTTCACAAAGCAGACGAGCGCGTGCAGGCGGTCATCTGTCTCGTGGAGCAGGAAAATTTTGCGTTCTACTATTTGCGGCTGATCTCGCGCGCGGCGGATGGCACGATCTGGACGACGTGGAATTATCCCTTCGCGCT
>JBBQJR010000228.1:0-5598 GCA_038326125.1 Chthoniobacterales bacterium | reverse complement strand
GGGAAGTGATCAACCCGACCGCCGAGACGACGGCGAATTCGCTCTTCGGATTTTACAGTCGCGAACAGGACAACGCGCACTTCGGCGGCAGTTTCAGCGAGGTGCCGGCGCTGCAGGTGACCTACGCGGTGCCGGCACCGGAGCCGGCGAGTGCCGTGCTCGCAGCCGTCGCGGCGCTCACGCTGCTTCCGCTGCGCCGGCGCACGGCGTGCGCGGCGTGAATCGCCAGTGGCAGCGGCAAAAAGACCCGCGCGTTTCGCTCGAAACGCCGCGGTGCCGCCGCGCCTTCACGCTCATCGAGTTGCTCGTGGTGATCGCGATCATCGCCGTGCTCGCGGGGCTTTCCGTCGCCGTTTTCGCAAGCGTGCAGAGCACCCGCAATCAAACCGAGAGCGCCGCGAGGATGCGGCAATGGGGCATCGCGCTCGGCGGCTATCTCGCGCAGAGCGATGGCGCGCTGCCCCGGCGCGGGCAGGGCGTGCAGCCGGTCACGCAACTGAATCGCGAGGACGACTGGTTCAACGCGCTCCCGCCCTTTCTCGGCCTGTCCGGCTACGGCGCGCTCGTGAGCGCGGGGCGGCGGCCGCACGCGGGCGACCGCTCGATTTTCGTGCGTCCCGGAGCGAAGGATGCGGGCGGCACCGTCTTCCTCAGCTACGCGATGAACATGAATCTCTCGCCGTGGAATCTCACCGCGCCGACACCGCTCGCGCGCATCGAGCGTCCGGCTTCCACCGTTTTTCTCGCGGAAAGTCCGGGCGCGTATTCGAGCACGTATCCGTCGTCGCGGCCGTACGGCTGCGTCGCGCCGCACAGCGGAAAAGGAAACATCCTTTTCCTCGACGGACACGTCGCGGCCTTCGACGCCGACTATCTCGGCGTGAACAAGGGCGACCCGCAGCACGACGACGTGAACTGGCTGACTGGTACCGAAAGCGACGCGCAGGCCGGGAGTTACTGATCCGCCCCGCTCACGCTTTCACCCATTTTTGCAACCGCCGCCAGCCACGCTGCGCGGCTGTTTCGCTCGCCGCCTGCATCGCGAGATATTCGGCGAGCACCTTTTGCCCCGCGGCGGTGACTTGCGCGCCGCCGCCGTGGCTGCCGCCGCGCGAGAGCACCACGAGCGGCGCGGTGAAATGCGCGTTCATCGTGCGCACGAGCGCGAGCGCCTTCATGTAGGACATTTTCATCGTGCTCGCCGTGCGGTTCAGGCTGCCCGTTTCGAGGAGTGAAGTGAGCACCTGCGCCTTGCCCGGACCGAAGGCGAAGTCGCCGTCGCGCGAAATCCGCACGCGCAAATGCAGCGACGCCGGCTTGGATTTTGAAGTGCGGGGCACGCGGCATCCATAGCCGGGACCAGTTGTCGAAGGCGACAAAAAGAACGGCCAGCCATCGCCGGAATTTTGCCGCACCGCCGCCGGAATTTTTACCGCGCGTTCAACGCAACGCGTTCGCCGCCGACTCGCTGCCGGGCATCATGTTCGGGCGCAGCGGCGCAAACTCCTGCTCGAGCGCGTCGAGGTATTCCGCGATTTTCGGATCGACGAACGCGACGGGCTCCCTCTTCGCACGGCTGCTCTCGACGGCGCGCAGGTAGCGGTCGAACTGCCCCGTGCGCCCGGGCGTCTGCGTGGCCTCGTACCAGTTCAGGTAGTCGGTGATGTCGCCGAAGCGCTGCAGCGCCGTGCCGCGGAACCGCTCGATGCGCGCGAGGCGTTCCGCGATGTCCTTCGTTTTCCCGCTCGCGAGCGTACCGCACAGCTCGGAATATTCCGCGAGGATCGGGCGGAAGAGGCTGTGCGTCTTCGTGCCCAGCGTCGCGATTTTTACCTGCGCGAGCCGCAGTGCCGGGCGCGCGCCGGGGAGCTTGAGATATTTTTCAAAATCCTTCACGGCGAAGCGCTCGTTGCGCGGCGGCTTGCCCGCGGCGATGTCGAGTGTGAGCAGCGCGCCGAGTTCCGCATCCGCCTCGGCCGGTGTGAGCACGCGGGACATCTCGGATTTGCCGAGCGCGGCGAGTTGCAGCGTCCACCATTTCGCGAGGCTCTGCGGCGCGGTGCCGAGCACGGGGAAATGTTTCGCGAGCAGCGTGAGCGGATCGCCGGCGCCCTCCGGCCACGCGCGGATGAAGCGCCCGAGATTCCCCGGCCCGCCGGGCAGCCGCAGCAGCGCCTCCGTGAGCGCAAACGCGCTCGCGCGATCCACCGCGCCCGCGGCGCCATCGAGGTGTAGCGGCGGCTGGCTCAGGATTTTTTCCAGCGAAGGCAGTTTTTCCGTGTTCACGATACTGCGGAAAATCTCCGGATCGCGCGCGCCGCCGTGCGCGCGGATGGCCTGCAAAAATCCTTCGGTGAGCCACCACGGCGGATGCTCGAATCGCTCGCCGCCGCGGACGGGCGGACGCTCGCGATACGCCATTTCCAGCAGCAGCGCGTGGATCACGTGGCGCTGCAAAAAAACTTTCGCCGGGTCTTCGCCGAAGCGCACCGCGACATCCACCTTCGGTCCCGCGACCGTGTTCACGAGCGAAATGGTCACCGGTGCGTCGTCTTTCTGCGCCTCTTCCGCGGGCTCGATGGTGACGACGATGGGAAATTTCCAGTCGTCATTTTCGCGCAGCATGCGGAGGATCTCGACCTTGATCTCCTCGACAAAGCTCACGACCCGCATGCGCAGGGCGCGGTCGTCGCAATAGATCGCAAACTGCCCGGAATTGCTCAGGCTGCGGTGTCGCAGATCCACCGCGCGCGCCGCCACCGCCGTGGCCAGCAGCGCGAGGAGGAACGAACACAAACGCCCCCGTCGCGGGCGCGGCATCATGGCGCGGGCTTGGTGCGGAACGTGATCACCTTGTCGCCGGGATCGATCGCCGCCATGCGGTCGAGCTGCTGCGTCTCCTTTTCAAAGACCTTCGCGAGCGCGCCGAGCGTGATCGTGTCGAGCTTCACGAGCTTCGCCAAATTCGGCGGAACGCTCAGTCGCCCGATGGCAAACCGCTGCGGGTTGGCGGTCCATTTCAGCCCCGAAAGCTCGGGCTTGAAAGTCACGCTGTTGTAAATCCGCAGGCCCCACGCATCGCGCACCGTGACGAGCGTGACGAGGCCCGGCGCGAAATTCGCGAAGGCGCGCTCGAACTTGATTCCGAGCGGCCCCTCCGTGCCTTTCACCATTTTGCGCAGGTAGTAGTTCACATCGAATTCCTTGAACGTCACCGCCGCCGAGGCGCGCGTGTTCACCATCCCCGTCCATACGTCGCCGACTTCGAGATCGGCAAAGCGATCCGTCTTCGCGGGCGGCATATTTTCCGGCGCCTGCAGCGCGAGGAAGCCCGCGGCCACGACCGCTGCGAACAGCTCGATGAGGATGAAAGTCTTGATCGAACGCACCCACGCGAAACGGTTGGGATTCATCTGCCGCTTCACCTTGCGCGCCGCCTTCGCCTGGGCTTCCGCGCTTTGCGTTTCGTCGAGTTGCGGGAGCAGCGAACGGTCGAGTTTCTCGCCGCAGTTGTGGCAATAGACGCGTTCGACTTCGTTCTCATGCTTGCACGCGGCGCAGACGATTTTGCGGGGGTCGGTCTTGTACATAAAATCAAACGCTGGGTCGAAAACGGATCAGTCCTTCTTCGACGGAGTCTTCGGCGCGGGCACCGCGGGCTTGCTTTCCTTGGGCTTGGTTTCTGCCGGCTTGCTCTCGGCGGCTTTCGCCGGTGCGGAGTCCGCGGAATCTTTTTTGGCCGAGGCCTTGTAGCCCTCCGAACGGTAGTCGGTGATGTAAAATCCCGTACCTTTAAAAATGAGCCCCGCGCCCGTGCCAATGAGCCGGCGGACCTTG
Organism: Chthoniobacterales bacterium; assembly: GCA_038326125.1. GTDB lineage: Bacteria > Verrucomicrobiota > Verrucomicrobiia > Chthoniobacterales > Chthoniobacteraceae > SXWH01. The sequence continues at coordinate 1,761 of JBBQJR010000228.1, read as the reverse complement.
CCCTTGCCCCATTTTTTCATCCGGCAAAATTCCTTCGGGCACGTCTTGAATGCGTCGTCCTTCATGGACTGCACGCACTCAAATGCGCCTTTGCATTTTTCGCATTCGTATTCGTAGGTCGGCATCGCGCGGGATTTCTTGGCTGAAAAGTTCGCCGCCTTATAGCAGGGAAGACGCCGCGCGCAATGCCGGGTGACGCGGCAGAGTGGGCGACAAGGAGAGCGGGAGGAAAAAACGGTCGCCGTGGTCCGGTCAGCAAACTTGCCTCCTTCTCCCCCTCGCCCGCTCTCCCCCTCTGCCCTCACACCGCCGGCGGTTCGCCAATGAGCACATCGCGCAGCACGCCCGCGGCGGCAACGTTGTCGCTCGCCACGAGGCTCACGATGCTGAATTCCCCGCTGCGGCGCACGATGTGCATCGAGCGCAGATCGAGCCCTGCATCCGTCAGCCGCACCGCGATTTTCGCGAGCGCGCCCGGCTTGTCCTCGAGGCGGATGAGCAGCGTGTCCTGCGTGACCGCCTTGTAGCCCGCGTCGCGCAGCGCGCGGAGGGCCTCGCCGTAGCGATCGACCATGAGCACGATGAGGCCATCCTCCCCCTGGCTCTCCACGTCGAACGACTCGATGTTCACGGAAGCCGCCGCGAGTTTTTCCGTGAGGATCGCGAGTTGGCCCGGCTTATTCGGAACGAGAACGGTGAGCTGTTTCATGGCGCGGGCGGCTGGTTTTGCAGGGAAAGCGCCGCGGCGTAATCGGCGACAAATTCATCCACGATCTCCGCGGTCACGTGCGGCATCGTGAGCAGATGCGCGAGGCGGCCGCGCGGCGCGAGGATCCACTTTTTCATGATCGCCTCGGGCGGACGCGGAAAGACGACGGTCACCGAGTTGTCGTGACGCCATGCTTCGATGCCGTGCTCGTGGAATTTTTCCACCGCGTACGCCGCAACTTCGAGGCTGCGGCGCACCATCGCGGTGATGCCCGCACGCCCGAGCGTGCGCAGCCGGTACCACAGAAAGAGCGGCCCGATCGCGCTGCGCGAACCGGCGATCGTCGTGTCGAGCGCGCCGATGTATTCGATGCTGCGCGCGATGCGATCGACGTGCGCCTTGCGCGCCAGCACCACGCCGCAGGGCAGCGGCGAGCCGAGCATCTTGTGGCCGGAAATCGAAATGCTGTCCGCGCCCGCCGAGAAATCCCACGGTTGCGGCTCGGCGACGAACGGCAGGATCATCCCGCTCAGCGCGGCGTCGGCATGCACGTAGGCATTCGTGATCGCGAGGTCGTCGAGCACCGCGCGGATCGTCGCGAGGTTGTCCACCGCGCCTTTCATCGTCGTGCCGATGTTCGCAAAAATGATCGGCGGCACGTCGCGATGGAGGCGCAGCGTCTCGCGCAAATCGGCGTAGTCCATCTCGCCGTTCTGCTGGCTTTTTAGCATGATGTTCCGCGTGTGCTGGAGCCGCAGCACCTTCGCCACGGAGTAGTGCGTGTCCTCGGAAAAATAGCAGATGCCCTCCGGGAAAAGCTCCCGCGCGACATAGAGGCCGTACATGTTTCCCTCCGTGCCGCCGCTCGTCACATAGCCCCACCAGCCGTCCTTCGGTGCGTGGGTGAACTCCGCGAAATCCGCCAGCACCTCGCGCTCAAACTCATGCGTGTTCAGCGGGATGTTCGAGCCGCCGAACGGGTCGCCGATGTTGTTGATCGCGAACTCGAAGAACGGCAGCAGCTCCGAGTAGTCGAAGTCCTCGTTGCACGG
>JBBQJR010000227.1:0-5658 GCA_038326125.1 Chthoniobacterales bacterium | reverse complement strand
CACGCTGAACGACGAATTCGTGACCACGGAGACGCTCGCCGCGCGACTGGCCGAGCAACGCGCGGCGCAGCCGGATCTGGGTGTGCTCATCCGTCCGCATCGCGATCTGCCGGTGCAGAAATTTTCCGAGGTGCTCGATGCAGTGAAGCGCGCCGGCGTGAAGCGCATCGGGTTTGTGCAGAGCCCGAAGGAATGATGCGATGCACGACGAGCCGATGACATTGCCCGGCGAGGAGCACGGGAGCTTCCGGAAAAATTTCCTCGTCGTGCTCGCCGCCCACGTCGCGGCAATCGCGCTCGTCTGGATGGGCGCGCGTTTTTTTTCAAAGGAGCGCCCGCACGAACCGATCACCTGGCTCGACGGCGGCGGCGATCCCGGCTCCGCAGTCTCGCTCCCGCTGCCGGAAAGCGGCAACGCAGCCACCTCGATTCAGCCACCGCCACCCGAGACGGAAATTCTCCCGCCGCTCCCGTCGGAACCGCTGCCCGTTCCGAAGGCGATGGACGATCTCGCGATGCTCCCGAAAGCAACGCCGACGCCCGCTCCGACTCCGAAGCCGAAACCCACGGCCACGCCGACTCCAAAACCAAAACCCACGCCGCCCAAGCCCACCCCAACTCCACCGCCGAAACCGACGCCGACGCCGGTGCCGAAGCCCAAACCGAAAGCCCCGGCGACAGCGAAGGCGAACGTCAGCGCGGCGGACGCCAAAGCGACTCCCGCAAAAACCGTCGCGAAACTTGCGACCCCGCGTCCCGGTGCGACGGCCACCGCGCCGAAAATTACCGACGCTGCGGAGAAACCGCAGGGCGCGGGCACGGGCACCGGCGACGCAAAATCCGGCACCGGCAGCGCGACGAATGCCGGCACGAAAGGCGGCGCAGGCGCGCCCGGCGGATCGACCGCCGTGCTGCTCGGCTATTTCAAAAAAATCGAAACGCAGTTTCATCGCGAGTGGGAGCAGCCGCTCACGGTCGTCCGCAGCGGTCACGACGTGGAGGCGCATGTGCGCCTGCGCGCGTCGGCGGATGGCACGGTGGAATCGCTGAAGCTCGTGAAGCCGACCGGAAATCTCGAGGTGGACCAGTCCATCGAGCAGGCGCTGCAGCGCGTGAAAAAAGTGGAGAAGCCGCCCGCGGAATTGCTGAAGAACGGCGTGCTCGACGAATTGGTTGCCTTCATTCTCGAACTCTGACTTTCGTCTGCCGCACAGAACTGCCCACCCATTTTTTCCCGCATGAGATTCGCCATCGCCTCGCTTTTGATCCTGCTGCCCACACTCGCCACCGCCGAGGAGCCGCGGATCAAAATCGTAAAAAGCTCGAAGCTGAACATCGCCATCACGGGCCTCGCGGGCACGGACGCCGAGACGCTCAAGCGCGACCTCGTGAACTCCGGCTACTTCGCGATCACGCCCGCGGATCAGGCGCAATTCACGGCGACCGGCAGCGAGGCGGGAGGGCTGCACGGTGCGGTCACGGATCGCGATGGCAAAAACTCACTCTCGAAAAACTACGGTGGTTCTGGTCGCAGCGTGGTGCATCACTTTGCCGACGACATCGTCGCTGCGCTCACCGGAGCGCGCGGCAGCGCATCTACGAAGATCGCCTTCGTCGGAACGCGCACGGGAAAAAAGGAAATCTACACTTGCGACGCGGACGGCACGAATCTCGTGCAACTCACGCATGACGGCACGATCAGCGTCTCGCCCGGCCTCAGTCCGGACGGCCAGTCGCTCGTGTACACCGGCTACCAGAGCGGTTACGCGGACGTCTATCGCATCCAGATCGCGAGCGGCGCGCGCACGCGCATCGTGAAATTTCCCGGCACGAACAGCGGCGCAAAATTTTCGCCCGACGGTGGACGCCTCGCGCTCACGCTGAGCAAGGACGGCAACCCGGAAATTTATGTCGTCAGCGCCGGCGGCGGATCGCCCCGGCGCATCACGCACACGGCAGGCGTGGAAAGTTCGCCCACGTGGTCGCCGGATGGCGGCGAGCTGATTTATAGCAGCGACGAAGGAGGCTCGCCGCAGCTTTACCGGGCTTCCGCCTCGGGCGGAAATGCGACGCGGCTCGCCACCGGCTTCGGCTACAACACCGCGCCGAGCTGGTCGCCCGACGGCAAGCGCGTGGCCTTCAACACGCGCGGCGGCGGATCCTTTTCCGTCGCGATCCTCGACCTGAACGGCGGCGGCGCGCACACGGTCGGCGATGGCGAAGGTCCCGCGTGGGGCGCGGATTCGCGGCACCTCATTTTCGCCTCCGGCAGCTCGCTCGTGATGCTCGACACGCAGACCGGCATGCGCGCGACGATCGTGAGCGGCGCGGGAAAAATTTCCGAGCCGACCTGGTCGCGATGAAAGTTCGCACGCACCGCGGGACGGCTGTTTTCCCCGCGAGCGACGATTCCATTCCCAACACGATCTGCCGACCCGGCACGCACGACCGATGATTTCACACCACGCAAAAGAAAACCTGGGGTGGCTGACGGGACTCGAACCCGCAACAGCCGGTACCACAAACCGGAGCTCTACCATTGAGCTACAGCCACCGTTCAGGGGCGCGGAGAATACCCAAACTCACGCCTTTGCCAAGGAGAACTTTTTCCGCTGCGCCTAAACCATCGTAACACGACACATGAAGTTTTTTAACCCGCTGGCCGCATTGCTCGTACTCGTCTCCGCGGCATTCGCGTCGCCGACGATCGTGATTGATGCCGGCCACGGCGGCCACGATCGCGGCGGGATGCCGGGGCAGCGTATCCCGGAAAAAGAGTACGCGCTCGACGTGGCAAAGCGTCTCGACAGCGCGCTGCGGAGCGCCGGGCTTCGCACCGTGATGACGCGGCGCGGCGACTATTTCGTCCCGCTCGCGGACCGGTGCAATATCTCGAACGCCTGCGCGCGCGCGGTATTCGTGAGTGTGCATTTTAACGGAGCGCCGAATTACGACGCCTCCGGGATTGAAGTGTATTACTACAGCGGTCGTGACAGCGCTGTGCTCGCTGAGCGGATTTTTCGGAAACTCGTTTCGTCCACCGGATCGCCAGGTCGCTTCGTCCGGGCGCGTCCGCTTTTCGTGCTGCGCCATTCGCGGCATCCGGCGGTGCTCTGCGAACTCGGCTTTCTCACGAATCGCGACGAAGCGCGCCGCATCTCGACCGCAGAATATCGGCAGCGCCTCGCGAACGCGGTGGCCTCAGCCGTCATCTCGCGCTACCGCTGACTGCGCCGTGATCCTTACGACCGCCGGCATGAAGGCACTCGAGGGTCGCGCCTTTTCCGAAGGCGTGTCCGCGGACGCGTTGATGGAGGAAGCCGGCCTGCAAATCGCGCGCGCGGTGCGCCAGTTTTTTCCGCAGCCCGGCGTGTGCGTGGCTGTGTTTGGAAAAGGGAACAACGGCGGCGATGCGCTCGTCGCGGCCCGGCATCTCGCGCGCTGGGATTGGGATGTCCGCCTCGTCGCGGCCTTTCCAGAGGCGGAATGGGGCGCGTTGCCAAAGGCCAAATTTGCCGCCGCGGCCGGCTGCCGTCGCGCGGAGATCGCGCAGCTTGGCGAGATCGGTGGCGACCCGCTCGTGGTGCTCGATGGCCTGCTCGGCCTCGGTGCGCGCGGGGAATTGCGCGCGCCCCTGAGCACGATCACCCGCGCCATCAACGCGCGCCGTCGCGCCAGCAATGCGACGGTCTTCGCGCTCGATCTGCCGACCGGGCTCGATGGCGACACGGGCCAGCCGGATGCGGCCTGCATCGTCGCGGATCACACGCTGACGATCGGCTTTGCCAAGCGCGGCTTCCTCGCCGACGCGGCCATCAATTTCACCGGACGCCTCAGCGTGCTGCCGCTCGCGGATCTGACGCAACGCCTCGACCTCGCGGCGGCGGATGCCGTGATCGCCACACCCGCGCTGCTCGCACCGCTGCTGCCGCGCCGCGACTTCGACACGCACAAAGGCGACTGCGGGCGTGTCGGCATCATCGCGGGATCGCGCGGACTGCTCGGCGCGGCGGTGATCTGCTCCGCGGCGTGCGTGCGCGCGGGCGCGGGGCTCGTCACGCTGTTCGCGCCGCTCGATATCGCCGATGCGCTCGCGATCAAAGTCGCGCCGGAGGTGATGGTGCGCGCGCTGCCTCCGCTGGAGGAATTGCTGGTGCAGCGGCACGATGTCTTTGCCATCGGCCCCGGCATCGGCGCGCATCCCGCGGAAAATGTCGCCGCGCTGGTGCGAAAAATCTCGCACCCCATCGTGCTCGATGCGGACGCGCTGAATGCCCTCGCGCCCGACCTCAGCCCGCTCGCCGAAGCGGCGGGCGAGCGCGTGCTCACGCCGCATCCCGGCGAAATGGAACGCCTCGTGCCGGGATCGGCGGGCCGTCCGCGGCGCGAGGTCGTCGAGGCATTCACGCGGCGATTCTCCGCCACACTTTTGCTGAAAGGCGCGCGCACGATCGTCGGGAAAATCGGTGAGCCGCTAAGTTTCAACCCGACCGGCACGCCGGGCATGGCCACCGGCGGGATGGGCGACGCGCTCACGGGCGTCATCGCCGGGCTCATCGGCCAGCGCGTGCGGCCATTCGATGCCGCGCGCCTCGGCGCATGGCTGTGCGGACGCGCGAGCGAGATCGCGATTTCGCACGGCGGTGAAAGTGAGGAATCGCTCACGCCGTCGCGCATGCTCGATTTTCTCGGCGCGGCCTTCCGCGATCTGCGCGCGTCGTAGCGGCGCGTGGAGCGCCGTCCGTCCCGGCGGCCACCCCACCACGCGTGCAGCGCCATTTTTTTCCGCGCCATTTTTTCCGGGGCGGAGAAATTCGGGATTTGATTTGGCCTGCGCCGTTTGGAAGTAGCGGCGGGGACGCATGGCGCTCGGCCGCGGCGCTCGACTCGCGCTCACGCAACGCGTAGCTTTTCCGCCGCATGAATTCACTTTGGAAAGGCCTGAACTCCACCGCCGCCGCCCGTCTCGGGCAGCGCGACTACTCGCAGAAATCGCACGCCGAGCGCCTCGGCACGACCGGCCTCGAGGCCGGCGAGGCGATCGCCAGGCGCGCGGAACTCGAGGCGGCGTGGATTCCCGGCGTCGAAATTTTCCCGCGCCGCATTTTCCCGCAGCGGCATCGCGGATTTTTCGGCGAATTTGCGCGCGAAGGCGAAGGCCCCCTCCACGCCATCGGCCTGTGGCCGCGGCAGTGGGCGACGGCGCGCATGTTCACCGGCACCGCGAAGGGCTTCCACATTCACCCGCCGCACATTCCCGAAGGCACGACACCCGAGGCGTGGTTCCGCCGGCTCTTCGTGGATGATGCTAAAAATTTCGCACTTCGCCCGTATGACCGCGAGCAGTGGGATGCGATGTTTTTCATCGAGGGAAACGTGGAGATGCTGCTCGTGGACGAGCGCGCGGGCATGACGCGAAAAGTGATGCGCTTCATCATCGAAGGCGATGACCAGCGCGGGCCGAGCAACGCGGGCGTGGTCATTCCCGCCGGGGTTGCGCACGCGCTGCGCGCTGAGGGCGCGCGCGATGCGGTGATGGTGTATGGCACCACGACGCAGTTTAATCCGGACTTCGAGGGCCGCATCGCGGACGACGTCGAGCGCGCGCCGCTGCCCGCCGAGTGGGAGGCCTACCTCGCGGCGAAGTGACACGCGCAT
>JBBQJR010000226.1:0-5664 GCA_038326125.1 Chthoniobacterales bacterium | reverse complement strand
TCCTCGCGGATTTTCAAAACGGCGCAACCGGCGTGATGGAAAGCTCGAAGCTCGCGAGCGGACGCAACGAGTCGTGGCGCTCGCTCGACTACGTGGAACTGAACGGCAGCGAGGGGACGTTCGAGTTCACGACGGGAAAATGGAACGAACTCATCTTCGGCAAAGTCGGCGGCCCCGGCCTCGCGCCGCTCGCAGTGCCGCGCGAATTCTGGACATGGCCCGGCTCGCCGCGCGATCCCGGCGCGGGTGATCCGCTCGTCACGTTCCGCTACGATCAGGCGTTCGAGTTTGTGGACGCGATCCGCTCGCAGCGCCCGTGCGTGCCGAGCTTCGTCGAGGGTGCGAATGTGATCCGGGTAATGGACGCGGCGCTGGAATCGGCGGAGAGCGGTGCGTGGGTCGATCTTGTTTAATCGCGGACAACACAGACAAACACGGAGACCAATTTTATGAAAACAGCAGTCATCACTGGCGCCGGCAGCGGCGTGGGTCGGGCAACGGCGGTCGCGCTGGCGAGCCAAGGCTGGAGCGTGGCGCTCGTCGGCAGGCGCGAGAGCGTGCTGCTGGAGACGGCGGGCATCGCGGGCGAACACGGCGGCAAGGTGCTCGTGTGCCCGTGCGACATCGGCGATTCCGCGGCGGTGGCGGCGATGGGAAAGCGTGTGCTCGCGGAGTTTGGCGAGGTCGAGGTGCTGGTGAATGCAGCGGGCACAAACGCGCCAGAGCGTGCGCTCGAGGTTCTATCGCTCGACGACTACCACGACATGATAAACGCGAACTTGAACGGCGCGTACTATTGCACGCAGGCGTTCCTGCCGGGGATGCGGACGCGCGGCAGAGGGACGATTGTGAATGTGATCTCTGATGCTGGAAAAGCAGCATCACCGAAGGCCGGGCCGGCGTATGTGATGTCGAAGTTCGGTCTCGCGGGGCTCACGCAGAGCATCAACGCCGAGGAGCGCGGGCGTGGCGTGCGCGGCATTGCGATTTTCCCCGGCGACATTGATACGCCGCTGCTGCAAAAGCGCCCGGTGGTGCCGGATGCCGAGGCGCTGGCGAAGATGATGCGCCCGGAGGACGTCGCGGATTGCATCGCGTTTTGCATCCATCTTCCGGCGCATGTGATCGTTGAGGAGATGATCGTGCGGCCGCGCTGAGGGGAGGCGGCCAGCTTCGCCGCGCGACGCTGTTCGCGACTCGAGCCACTTTTCGCGCGGCCGATATGCGACCAATCGCTTGCGGCGACGGTGCAGCTTTTCGGATCGATCGCCGGCGTCTCACGCATCCTTTTTTCCAAGGCCGCGCCGACCGGCGCAGAAGATGTCGCCGGGAAAGTTGAGCGCCTTACATCGCGCGACGGTTAGCCGTACCGCAGTGCCTCGATCGGCGCGATGCGGCTGGCGCTCCACGCGGGATAGATGCCGCTGAAGACGCCGATCAGCACGGCAAAGCCGAAGCTGAGGATCACGCTGGCCGTTTGGATCACGGGCAGGCTCGCGCCGTCGGTGGTGAATTTGATCAGGTGCGTCATGCCGAGCGCGGCGATCAGGCCGAGGAAGCCGCCGATGATGCCGACGACCGTGCTCTCGACGAGGATCTGCGTGAAAATGTGGCCCGCTTTTGCGCCGATGGCGCGGCGCACGCCGATCTCGCGGATGCGCTCGGTGATGCTCGCGAGCATGATATTCGTGATGCCGATGCCGCCGACGATGAGGCTGATGCCGGCGATGAGCCCGCCGGTGAGCCGCGTGTTGCGCGCGGTTTTTTCGATGCTTTCGGCGAGCTCCTGTCGCGTGTCGAAAGTGAAGTCCTCCACGCCGCGGTGGTTTTGCAGCATGAGGCTGTAAGTCTCGTCGATGGCGTCCGGCACATGCTCCGGATCAGTGGCCTGAATCGTGAGGCCGTCAATTTTCGCAATCGGTCCCTGGTCAATGAGGCCGACTACATTGGCGGCGCGGTACTCGTAGTAAAATGTGTTGAATGGGATGATCACCGCGGTGTTTTTCACGGTGTACGGATTGCCCGACTTGCCTTTTTTGCTGAAGGTGGCCGGCGGCTTTTTGCCCTTCAGCCGCGCGGCGCGGGCATCTTCGTTTTCGTAATACTGGAAGATGCCGACGATTTTGAACGGCTTGCCATTGATTGCGATCGTCTCGCCGAGGGGCTTGATGGTCGGCGTCTCGGGCCAGAGTTGCTCGACGATGCGCGTGCCGATGACGCAGACCGCGCGACCTTCGTCCATGTCGAGCTGCGTGAGGTTGCGGCCAAATTCGACCACATGCCGGTTGATCGGCACGTAGTCGGGCCACACGCCGTAAATGTAAGCGCGAAATTTTTCGCCTCTGCGCGTGAGCGGCACAAATTGCGTGTACCAGGGCGTGACCATGTTCACATGTTTCGCCGAGCGCTGGACGAGCTCCGCGTCCTGCACCGTGCGGCCGGGCGATGTGTCGGCGAGGAGCAACTGCTCCTGCGGCACGTCCTGCGCGAGGACATTGATACGCTCGACGCCGCCCATCTGCGTCATGTATTCGCGCGAAGCCTTAGCCATGCCGTCGGTGAGCGCGAAGGTGGAGAGCAAACTCGCGACGCCGAGGATGACGCCGAGCATCGTTAGGAAGCTGCGGAATTTGTGCGACCAGATTTCGCGCAGGCCGACGGCGAGGCTGTTCCAGAAGTTCATGCGGCTGGTTGCTGGGTGATCGGCGGGGCGTGCAGGCCGCTCTGAATTCCCGGCGCGCGATGCACGATTTTGCCGTCGCGGATTTCAATGCGGCGCGGGGCGTTGTCGGCGATTTCGCTGTCGTGCGTGACGAGCACGATGGTGCGACCCTGCTGGCTGAGTTCGCGGAAAAGCTGGAGAATGCTCGCGCCCGTGTGGGAATCGAGGTTGCCGGTCGGCTCGTCGGCAAAGACGATTTTCGGATCGTTCACGAGCGCGCGCGCGATGGCGACTCGCTGCATTTGCCCGCCGGAAAGCTGGAGTGGCGTATTCTTCGCGCGGTCCATGAGCCCCACGCGCTCGACCGCGGCGATGGCGCGGTCGCGGCGCTCTTTTTTGCTGACGCCGGAATAGATCATCGGCAGCTCGACATTCTCGAGGACGGTGAATTTGCCGAGGAGATTGAAGGACTGGAACACGAAGCCGATCTTCTCATTGCGCATCTCGGCGAGCCGCCCGTCGCTCGCGCGCGAGACATCCACGCCATCAATCACGACCTTGCCCGTGCTCGGGATGTCGAGGCAGCCGAGCAGATGCATGAGCGTGCTTTTCCCGCTGCCGCTCGGACCGATGATCGCGGCGTACTCGCCCTGCTCGATCGTGAGGTCAATGCCGTCGAGGGCGCGAATTTCCTGCTCGCCCACGCGGTAGGTTTTCGTGACGCCGGTCAACTCGATCAGCGCCATCTAGCTGCGCTTCTGGATCCGTTCCGGCTCGTTCAGCAGGATCTCCTCGCCGACATGCACTCCCTGCAAAATTTGCGCGCTTTCGGTATTCGAGATGCCGACTTTCACCGGCCGCTTTTCCGTCTTTGCACCGTTGCGCACATACACGACGCGCGAATTTCCCGAGCCTTTGAACACCGCGGAAATCGGCACGGAGACCGCGTCTCCGGCGTGCGCGATCGGGATGGTCATCTGCACCGTCATTCCGGGCCGCATCCGTTCAATCGTCTGCTGAATCGAAGCGCGCACCGTGAAGCCTTTGATGCCATTTCGGATGGTCGCGACGGGTGCGATGAAATTGATTTCGGCCACCATTTCCTCGTCTCGGAGCGACTCCGCGAGCAGCTTCACTTTCTGCTTTATCGAGAGCTTCGACACATCCACCTGGTTCACGTGAGTCTCGACGATCAATTTGGAAAGATTGGCGATGCTCATCAGCGTGGTACCGCTGTTCACGCTCGCGGCGGCGATGGCCACCTGGCCCTCGACGACTGGCACCGTGAGCACGGTGCCCTCGCTCGGTGCGACCACCTTGGTCTTGGAAAGCTTGTCCTGCACAAGCTGCATTTGCCGCTCGGCTTTGATCAGGGTGTTGCGCGCGATGTCCAATTCGGAGGACAGATTGTCGAAGGCTTCCAAGCTGATCAGCTTGGCTTCAAACAGATCCTTCGCCCGGTCGAAATTCCGTTCCGACTTCGTGACCGCAAGCGTCGCGCCGTCGATTTCCGTCTTCGCGGAGGCTTGTTCGCTGAGGATGTCCGTGTCGTCAATTTCCACCAGCAACTCATTTGCCTTCACCACATCGCCCGGCTCGACATGCAGCGCCTTGATGAGGCCGCCGACCTGTGTCTTCACGTCCAGTTGCGTATCCGGCAGCACGTCGCCGCTCACTTGGATGGAAAAATCAATGTCCTTTTTTTCCGCGAGCGTCGTCGGCACATCCTCCTGATTCACCTCCGGCGATTTTTGAAAGAGCCCGAACCAGTCCCGCTGCTTCGCGAAGTAGCCTCCGCCGGCGAGGGCGGCGATGAATGCGAGCGTGAGGAGCGGTTTCTTCATGGGCCGGAGACTGCAGGGGAGGGGTGGAAATGAACGGAGGGAGATGCGCAGGGGAGAAGTATTTCAGCCGGTGAATTCTTAGCGGAAAAGCACGGGCGGATCGCGTTTCCTTCACGCGCGGCAACGGCCCGCGGCGCGCGTCGGCGCGTGCTTTGGGAATGACTTATTCGAGGAACTGCAGCGAGGGGAGGCGGTACTGCATCTGCACCGTGCGCTCGGTTTTTTGAATTTCCGCGGCGTCGAGGTAGATCGTCTTGGGATCCTCCTCGAGTTCGATCTTATGAAAGCCATTCACCGGCTTTGCGAGCGCCTTGGGCACGTCATCGAGCGACTGCAATTCCACGTCGTTGATCTTCTTCACGAGCAGGCTGGTGAGGTCCTCGTAGCCGACGGTCGCGGAGGTCGGCAGCACGCGGCTGAGGAAGACGAGCTTGCGCGGCCCGTCCTTGAAAAGCTCGCTCTGCACGCGATCAAAATACACCAGCCGCTCCGGCGCGCGCCGCAGCCAGTCCGGCCCGAAGTCCTTCAAGTACTGCCGCGAGAGCTCCTGCAAAATGAGGCCGCCGACGATCACGAAACGCGGACGGTGATCGATGATGTACGGATCGCTCACATAGCTCGACGGCGCGCGATGCGTGAGCGTGGACTCGAGCACCTTGCGCTCGCCCGCGCGCACGATGTGGAGCTTCACCTTGTCGCCGACGAAGTGATGCGTGCTGAAAAGATGCGCTGCCGGAATCTGCCCGTACGCGTCGTCCGGGAAATCGCCATCCTGGTCCACGGGAAACTCATCCACCGCAAACAGCACGTCGCCTTTCAGCAAGCCCGCCTTGTCGGCCGGACCGTCCTTTTGCACTTCCGTGATGTATACGCCGCCGGTCACGTCCGCGGGAATTTTCGCGAAGCGCCGCAGCGCGGGATCGCGCGTGGGGCTGAAGGCGTAGCCGATGCGCGGAAAGCCCGCGTATTTTCCGCCTTCGAGATCCTTCAGGAAATGCCGGATGATCGGCGCGGGGATGATGTTCGCGTTGTTCGACTGCGCATCGTAGCCCATGAGCACGCCGGTGAGTTTCCCCTCGTGGACGACGGGAAGCGTGAAGCTGCCCTCACGTCCCTGGAGCCGCACCGTCATGCGATAAATGAGGAACGATCCGTCCA
>JBBQJR010000225.1:0-5701 GCA_038326125.1 Chthoniobacterales bacterium | reverse complement strand
CGGCGTCCAGGGAAAGTTCGTAGCGCGTCCCCGGGTCGAATCCCAAGGTGGGTGCGATCGTCAGCGTGTTTCCCGCAGCATCGTATTCGAAAAGCCCGGCCAGGTCGGTGCCGGCACCATGCGCGCGCAGATGCACGGTGGCCTCCGTCAGCGTGCCGGCATCCATCGCTTCGCTGAAAGTCAGGGTTACCGCAGTCACGCTGTTGGCATTCGCATCCGTGGTAAAATCCGCCGGGTCAGTGGCCGTCACATACGGCCCCTGCCCTGCGACCGGCACCGGGCGCAGCGGGCGCGTGTGGAAGCTCCACACAAAGGCATTCAGCAGCGGCTTGCCCATGAGGTTCTGGAAGCCTGTGCCCAGTGTGACCGTGTAGCTGGTGTCCGGCAGGAAGGCCGCCGGGTGCGAGAGCGTCATCCGGTTCGTGTCATAGTTAAACCCGACAAGGACGCTGACGGGATTCCCGCTCGCCTGCTCGATCACCGTCACATTCCACGCGCTCACGCTCGACGAAAGCAGCGGCTGGCTCCAGTCAATCACCGGAGAAAAATCCGTCGCCACTTCAAAGGCCGTCTCGCCCGGTTGCACCCGTGTGACCCACGAGCCGACGGTGTCGAAATAATCCACCGTGGAAAATTGCGAGGTAAAAGGCAGCAGCCCGGTCACTCCCGTCTGGTCCGTCGTAAAATAGATCCGGTAGTTGTTCAGCGGGGTGCTGTCCGGCCCTGCGACAAAATCCGGCGACGGCAGAAAGGCGACGGCCTTCCGCCCTGGCAGAATCATCGTCGAGCCACCCACCGCCTCAACCACGTCCAGTGCCGCGCCGAGCGTGTAATCAACATGCTTCACGAAGCTTTTCCTGATGGCAGTCAGCGTGGCGGGCAGCGGCTGATTGAGATAAACAATAACCGCCCTGTCGCGCGGATGCCCGGCCTGGAAATCGAACGGATCGGTGGCGGTGACCCGGTACGGCTGTGAGTAGAAACTGCCGGGGTCACTGCCGAGTGCCGTCTCGATCGCATCGGGGACGCCGTCGTTGTCGGTGTCTGTCGTGATGTCCGCCTGATAGGAATAGAACTTGTCCCAGTCCCGGAACATCCCGTGCTCAGCCGTGCGCGGCTGCACCCGGTAGCGGAAGAACAGTTTCGCGGCACCCGCATTAAGAATGACCCGCTGGGAAAGAACGTCGCCGTCACCGGGCAACGGATCATTTTCCAACAACACCCAGGCATTGGGGTCCGCCAAATCCTCCGAGACCTCCAACTGGTAACTCATCGCACCAACGGTGGACATGGCGAGCCGCCAGGTATTCGGGGCGGACAGCGTGATGATCGGGGCATTCCCGCCGGGCACCTGCGCGGACGCCGCGAGTGGTAGGAAAAGAACGCTGTAAAGAAAGGCAGCCAGCAATCGAATGGCGGTGGGAACATGAGCATTCATGGCAGTATGGCTGAAAGGGAATCGAACCGCGTCCGCGCTTTGGGCGGGTGAATCTGACTGATGGGCCGCGCGAAGTCCCGGCATTTATGACTGTACCCGCATTGATTGCAAGCGAATACTTGTCGGCGCGTGCCAGACCCGCACGCAAACACCGCAGAGAAAATCGTCGCGGCGCTCCAAGCCGAGCGCCAGCGGCTCGGCTGGTCGCTGGAAACGCTCGCGGTCGCGGCGGGCCTGAGCGAGTCCTGCATCCGGCATCTTGAACACCAGCGCTCGAGTCCGACTTTGGTGACGTTGCTCAGACTTGCCTCGGCCCTCGATCTGGATCTCGCCGTTTTGCTGCGGACAGCCCGGAAACGTGCCCGGGGTCGCGGCACCAAGGCATAGCGTGCGTCGTTACGCGGTTCCGCGATCTTCCCCCCGATTCCGATGCAGTGCGGGATCGATCGCCTGCACCATCGCGTGTTCGTCCAGACCGATGCCGAGAAATTTCGCCACGCCGTGCGCCTGCTCGGCGGGTGCGCAGAGCAGCTCGCGATAGTCGCAAAAGTGAACGCGGAAATTTTTCCGCTCCGCCAGCCACGCCCGCACTTTTTTCAGATGCGCCTCGAAATGCTGCCGCATCGCCGCATCGCCGGATGCCGAGCCCGCCGTCCCGCGGCGCTTCAGCATCTCATTTTGCGAGGCGAGGATTTCGCCCATGTCGCGCAGCATGAAGATGACGCGATATTCGAAATCCTCGGGCAGTTCGCTCAGCAGCATCGAGATCACTTTCACCGCATGGCCGCGCGCCCCGGCGACCCACGCGGAGTCGGTCTTCAGTTTTTTCACCGCCTCGAATTCAAGGTACCCGCGCGGATTGTCCGCGTCAGCCGTGCGCTGTCCATCGGAGACGACCGGCATCCCGCCGGCGGCGAGCATCTGCATCATCATGGAAGTGCCGGAGCGCGGGAGGCCGGAGACGACGGTAATGAAATCGGCGGCGGTGTTTTTCATTCGAGATAGCCGAGCCCTTTCAGCCGCTGGCGCACCTGCTCCTCGGACTCATCGGCCCCGGCGGGAGTCGCCGCGCCTTCGAGCAAATGCACGACGAACTCCTCGACCGACGAGTAGCCCGCGACTTGCGCGGCCTTTTCCAGCCGCTCGTAAAGTTCGTGATCAATGGCGATCTTGTGCTGACGTTTTCCAAACATGGCGATGATGGGTTGCGTTGCTAAAATTCAACGCCGAATGGTTTCTTCACCACCAGCGCGAAGAGGATGGATGCCACGGTCAGCGCGATGAGCCAGTTGATTTCAAAGCCGAAAAACCTCATCGAACGACGCGGGTAATCCACGCGCACTTCGGAGACGGGGATGTCTTTTGCGAGAGCGTGTTCCGCGGGCCAGAGGATCCGATCCCAAACAGCCGTGCCGACACGCTGCGGCGAAACTCTCGCGAGCGCGTCGCCCGCGGTGATCTCCTTCTTCACCGTGAAGTTGCCGACGCGGCATTTCATCATGCCGGTGCCGGCGCGCACGGCCTGCACGCGCCACGCGGCTTCGTGGCTGTCGAGCGAGCGGAACGCCGGCGTCTCGACGAGAAATTCGGCGGGCACCTCCAGCGCCACCGGGCCGGCGACGGGACTGATTTCCTCGCGCAATTTCATCGTGACGACCGCGGATTCTCCGGTCGCGATCGGACGCCATTCAAACCAGCCCGCAAGCTGCCCGATCCACAGAATCGCGATGGGCAGGATGAAAAGCAGCGGCTTCAGCGAGGAGACGAGATACGCGCCGGTCGCCACGAGCACGCGGCCAAACGAGCCGAGCACGGAAATCGGATCATCGCCGAACAGCCGGATTTCCAGCAGCCGCGCGATCATGCGATTGCGCGTCCGCTTGATCGTGCGCTGATTCGACACAAGCGCGTACACGGCGACGACGAGCACCGCGAGGAGCAGCGCATGCACGAGCAGCACCGCCGCCGGGGAAACTCCGCGGAACAGTGCATTCACCCCGCCGACGAATGCGCCGGTGATCCGGTTCAGTCCGTCCATCATTTTGCCACCGCGGAATTCGCCGGTTCAGTCCGCAGATCGCGGCCCTTCATTTCCTCCGGCACGCGCGTTCCGAAGGCGCTGATGATCGTGGGCGCAAGATCCTCCAGCGCCGGATCGGCGTGGCGCACCGGCGCGTTTGTGAGCAGCACGCCGGAGAGGAAATGCGGATCCATGCAGTGATCGCCACTCCACGGATCGAGATTGTCGAGCAGGTGCTCGGCGGGATAGCCGCCGAGGAGCGTGTCCCACGAAGCGCGGTAATTGTCGTTGTAGCAGACGACGAGATCGGGAACGCGATCACCCGAGGTGTGCCGGAAGACTTGGTCGGGTCGCACGACGCGACGGATCACTTGCTCGCCCGTCTTCGGATCGCGGATCGCGGTGAGTTCGGCGATCAGTTCCGTGCGCAAGCGCTCCGCGTCGTCGCCCCGTTTCACGACACCGTTCGGCTCGCGATTTTGGAGGTTGAGATAGAGGCTGTTGATCCCGAGTCCGTACGCGCGCGTGCGCTGCCAGTCCGTGTTCACGAAGTCTGGCGCGCCGTCGCGGTCGAGGCGGTTTTTCAAACCCGCATAGCCTTTGTCGAGCAGCCACGCGTTGAGATTGAACTGCCGCCGGAACGACGTGAACGCGTGGTCGGACACGATGTAAATCTGCCCCTCGGGCCCGAGGTGATCCACCACATCGCCGACGAAGGCATCAATGCGCCGGTAGAGCGTCGGCAAATGATCACCGTGCTCCTTTTCCAGCTCGGGCGTGTAGAGCGGATGCTGGCGATCGATCGTCCGCCAGAACATGTGCGAGTTCATGTCGAGCGACGAAAAATACGTGAAGAAAAAACCCTCGCGGAAATGGTTGAGCTGCGAGCGGAAAAGCCGGAGATCCTGATCGATGACGTGCAACGCCTGCTGCCGGAATTCCCCATCGCTCAGCACGCCGGAGGAAAGCGCGGGCGTCTCCTCCGCCATGCCCTGCGTGTAAAAGCGCCCGACCTCATCCACGAGCTGCCGCGAGTAATTTCCGGGAGTGGAAATCGGAAACGCCGGATCCGCCGGATCGATGTTCACCGGCGAGACGTACAGCTCGAGCTGCGGCCGCACTTGCTTGAGAAAAAATCGCACCGCGCCGGAAACGTCGGCCAGATGCGGCAAGAGGGAAAAACTCACCGGCACCCAGTCGCTCCACTCCTGATTGTTCAGCACCACGTCCTTCCCCTGAATGCGAATTCGCGCCACCGCGTTTTGCGGATCGCGCTCGAGGGTGAACGCAATGTCCGCCGAGCCGCGCGCGCGGTCGAAGGTGTTCGTCGGCCCGCGCAACGTGCAGTACGCGAGGCCGCGCGCGAGGCGGATTTTTTCGATCTGCCCGCCGGGGACATCGCGCGTCGTCTGCTTTGGGTCGGTCGAGTAAAAGGAAAAAATTCCGTAGCTGCCGTGGATGTCCGGCGTCGTGAGGCCGGAAATCGTTGTCGCCTTCGTCGGCGTCGGCGGATAATTCACCGGGGCCTTCAGCGCGAAGGACGGGACGCCGGATTCCTCCAGCACATTCCAGAGCGTCGGGCCGTTGCGCATGAGCTGCAGTTTCGACGACGCGAGCGGCATGGAGTACTTGCCGAAATTCACGAAGCGTTTCGGATCCGTCGTCTTCGCGGTCGAGAGTTCCGGCGTCATCGTCCCGGCGTCGCGCGTGATGAAATCGTAGATCCCGTGCCCGCCAGGATCGAGTCCCGAGACAAAAGTCGCCCACGCCACCGGGCTCTGCGGCGGCAGCGTCGTGCGCAATTTTTTGAAGCCGCCTGCATCGAGCAATTTCTGGCAATTCGGCAGCAAGCCCTGGCTCGCGTAAAGGCGCAGCAACGTCGGGTCCATGCCATCGGCGCCGACCACGGCGACCTTCGGAATGCCGCGCGCACTCGCGCGGACGACGCTCGGAAAAGCGAGCGCCCCGCCGACCAGTCCGCAGAATTTCCGGCGGCTGAGTTTGGATTCGTTCGTCATGCGCTGACCGGTTTTTGCGGGTTCAAAATTTTGCCGTCCATGTGAGCGGGCACGGGCACGCCGAACAGATCGAGCACCGTCGGAGCCATGTCAACCAGCCCCACGCCGGCGGACAAATCGAGCTGGCGATTGCAGAAGAAAATGCCCGGCACGAGCGAACGGTCCACGCAGTGATCGCCGCCCCAGCTTCGCGTGTTGAACGTGAAAATCTCGCTCTCCATTTCA
>JBBQJR010000224.1:0-5702 GCA_038326125.1 Chthoniobacterales bacterium | reverse complement strand
CTTCGTGCGCTTCGGATCGAGGATGTCGCCCGTGTAGCAGAGCGCGCCTTCGCAAATGCCGTGCGTTTCCTGCACGGCTTCCATCGCGGCTTTCATGTTCGCGAGATCGTTCAGCGAATCGAACACGCGGAAAATATCCATGCCGGCCTCGGCGCTGTGCTTCACGAAACCGGCGACAACGTTCGCGGGGTAGCTCGTGTAGCCGACGGCGTTCGCGCCGCGCAGGAGCATCTGGAAGCAAATGTTCGGCACCGCCGCGCGCAGTGAGCGGAGGCGCTGCCACGGGTCTTCATTCAGGAAGCGCATCGCCGTGTCGAACGTCGCGCCACCCCACATTTCCAGACTGAAATGCTCCGACGTGCGCCGCGCGACTGCGGGTGCGATCGTGAGCATGTCCGCGGTGCGCACGCGCGTGGCCATGAGCGACTGGTGCGCGTCGCGGAAAGTCGTGTCGGTGATGAGCAGGCGCTTCTGCTTCAGCGTCCATTCGGCAAATTTTTTCGGGCCGAGTTCCAAGAGCAGATCACGCGTGCCGCGGGGTAGGGCGGGTGTTCCACCCGCCGTGCCGGGTATCCTACCCGGCACAGCGGGCGTCGCGGGGCGTTCCTTCGCCGAAGGTCGCGCGGACGCATCCCGTTGAGGCGCGTTTTCGACGCCCGAAGTTCCCGGTAGGATACCGGGAACAGCGGGTTGGAAACCCGCCCTACCCCGCGGCATGATGCTTGGAACTTTTGCCGCCTTCAGCGCCTGCGGCGGCTTGTAGCCCTTCGCGTGCGGATTGCCGTTGATGATGATGTTGCCGAGAAAATTGAGCAGCTTCGTCGCGCGATCGCGGCGTGGTTTGAAGTCGAAAAGCGCGGGCGTCGTGTCGATCAGCGTGGTCGTCGCCGCGCCACTGCGGAACGTCGGATGATTGATCACGTTTTCGAGGAACGGCGTGTTCGTCTTCACGCCGCGGATGCGGAATTCGCGCAGGGAGCGATCCATCCGGTCGAGCGCCGTGTGAAAGCTCGAGCCCGTAGTGGTGATTTTCACCAGCAGCGAATCATAGAACGGCGTGATGACCGCGCCCGCGTCGCCCATGCCCCCATCGAGCCGCACACCGTACCCGCCAGCGGCGCGGTAGGTGATGATCTTGCCGTAGCTCGGAGTGAACTTGTTCGCCGGATCCTCCGTCGTCACGCGGCACTGCACGGCGAAACCGTTGCGCTGGATTTTGTCCTGCGCGGGGATGCCGACCGCCTCGCTGTCGAGCGCGTGGCCCATCGCGATGAGGATCTGCGAGCGCACGAGGTCTATGCCGGTGATCTGCTCCGTGACCGTGTGCTCCACCTGGATGCGCGGGTTCATCTCGATGAAGAACCACTCGTCCGTATCGAGGTCCAAAAGGAATTCGACGGTGCCCGCGTTGTCATACCCGATCTCCCGCGCGATGCGCACCGAGGCGTCGCACAGCTCGTGGCGCACCTTGTCGGAAAGGCCGTAGCTCGGCGCGATCTCGACCACTTTCTGGTGCCGCCGCTGCACCGAGCAATCGCGCTCGTGGAGATGCACCGCATTGCCGTGACTGTCGCCGAGCACCTGCACTTCGATGTGCTTCGCGCGACCGATGTAGCGCTCCAAAAAGACCGCGCTGTTGCCAAATGCGCGCTCTGCCTCGCCCTGCGCCTCGTCGAGCAATGCATCGAGGTCCGCCGGCTTTTTCACCACGCGCATCCCGCGGCCGCCGCCGCCGAAAGCCGCCTTGATGATCAGCGGGAAGCCGATCTCCGCCGCGACTTTCAGCGCGACTTTGCGATCACTCACCGGCTCCTCCGTGCCCGGCAGCGTCGGCACTTTCAGCTTCTGCGTGAGCGCGCGCGCCGCGACTTTGTCGCCCATGAGCTCGAGCAGTTCCGGCTTCGGCCCGACAAAGGTGATGCCCGCCGCCGCGCACGCCGCGGCGAATTTCGCATTCTCCGAGAGGAAGCCGTAGCCCGGATGAATCATGTCCGCGCCCTTCGCCTTCGCGAGCGCCACGATGCTCTCGATGTCGAGATACGCGCCGACCGGCCCCTTCCCTTCGCCGACGCGATACGCCTCGTCGGCCTTGAAACGGTGCATGGAAAATTTGTCCTCCTCCGCGTAAATCGCGACCGTGCGCAGGCCGAGTTCCGTCGCCGCGCGCATGATGCGAATCGCGATTTCGCTGCGGTTGGCGACGAGCAGTTTTTTCGCAGCGAGAATCGGCGTGTCTTTCGGGGCGGACTTCGTGGGCATAAAATGGCCCGCGTTGTAGGACACGCCGCGCCAGCGGGCGAGCGGAAGTTTGCGCGTTGAAACGACCGTGCGAGACTCGGAAATTGACAACGCTCTTGCCGCCGCGCCGTCGTCGCGACCACGATGCGCGGCACATGATCGCAGTCGAAGGCCTCACCAAACTCTACGGCGACGTCACCGCGGTCAGCGACCTCACCTTCACCGTGCAGCCGGGAAAAGTGATGGGCCTCGTCGGCCCGAACGGCGCGGGCAAAACGACCGCACTGCGCTGCATGTCCGGCATCATCCCGGCGACGCACGGGCGGATCGAAATTGACGGCCACGACCTCCGCGACGATCCGCTCGCGGCCAAGAAGCTCCTCGCCTTTTTCCCCGACGAGCCGCGTCTCTTCGACTACCTCACCGTGCGCCAGCACCTCGAATTCACCGCGCGGCTGTACCAAGTGCGCGACGCCGCGGAGCGCAGCACGATGCTGCTCGACGCCCTCGAAATGACCGAGAAAGCGAACGCGCTCCCGACCGAACTCTCGCGCGGCATGAAGCAAAAAGTCGCGCTCGCCTGCGGCTTCCTGCACCAGCCGCGCGCGATGTTTTTCGACGAGCCGCTCACCGGCCTCGACCCGCTCGCCATCCGCCGCACGAAGGATCTCATCGTGCAAAAGGCGCGCGACGGCGTGGCCATCATCATCAGTTCTCACCTGCTGCATCTGCTCGAGGAAGTGTGCAGCCACGTCCTCATTTTGAAGCGCGGAAAAAAGATCGCGCACGGCACGCTCGACGAGATTCGCGCGGAGTTCCGCGAGGGCGGCAGGGACTCCACGCTCGAGGAAATTTTCATCCGCCTCGTCGCCGAAGACGCAGGCCAATGACCGCGCTCGCGATTGTCCACGGAAAACACGGAAGACCGCGGAAATGACGCATTCGCTTCCGTGTCCATCCGTGTCTTCCGTGGACTCATGAACGCCCTCGGCTACCTCGTCACGCGCTCGTTTGCGAACGGCGTGCTCTTCCGCCTGCGCCGCCTGCGCCAGCCGAAATACCTCTTCGGCGCGATTCTCGGCGCGGCGTACTTCTACTTCTACTTCGGCAAAATCCTCGGCGCGTCGCGCCAGCCGATCGGGCCAAAAATCATCTCGCAAGTGATCCTCACGCCGGACCTCGGCGCTGCGCTGCTCTTCCTCACGACGATCGTCATGGCGTGGATTCTGCCCGCGTCGCGCGCCGCGATTGCGTTCACGGAAGCCGAGATCGCGTTTCTTTTTCCGGCGCCCATCCCGCGGCGCACGCTCGTGATCATGCGCCTGCTGAAGTCGCAATTTTCGCTCCTGTTTTTCTCCGCCTTCATGCTCCTGATCACGGGCCGCTTTCAGCTCGGCGCGGAAGCGTGGTTCCGCGTCGGCGGCTGGTGGGCGATCCTGAATACGCTGAATCTCCACCGCATCGGCGCGTCCTTCGCCTTGCAGCGCCTGCGCGAGCGCGGGATGGCGGATGGAAAAAGGCGCGCCGTCGTCGTCGTCGTGCTCGCGGGCATCGTGGTCGCCGCCGAGTTCATGCGCCGGCATCTGCCGGATGCTCCCAGCCTCACCGCCGTCGCGCAGGGCGGCGCGGCCGTGGTCGCAAATTACCTCGCGCAAGTGCTGCACGCCGGTCCGCTGCCGGTCGTACTCGCGCCTTTCAAACTCGTGGTGCTGCCTAATTTCGCGCACGATGCCACGACCTTTTTCCGCGCGCTCGCGCCCGCGCTCGGCATCATGGCCCTGCACTTCATCTGGGTCGTGCGCGCGGATGTTTCGTTCGAGGACGCCGCGATCGAGTCGGCCAAAAAACGCGCCATCTTCCTCGCCGCCCGCGGCCGCGGCGAGACGCGCGCGCGGACCGGCACCGGCAAGGCGCGCGTGCCCGTGTGGCGGCTGCGACCGACCGGTTTCGCGCCCCTCGCCTTCGTCTGGAAGAGCCTGCTGAAAGTCGGCGGCAAACGCATCCTCTCGCGCTGGCTCGTCTTTTTCCTCGGCCTCGCCGCCGGTGCGCGCATCCTCGGAAATTTCCCCGAACTTTCCCCCGCGCTCGGGACGCTCGCCGCCGTCATCGGCATCGGCTGCTACGTCACTTTGCTCCTCAGTTTCATCCTCATCGGCCAGCACGCCGCCGCGCAACTCCGCCAAGGCATCGCCGCGATGGACCTGCTGAAAACCTACCCTCTTCCCGGCTGGCAAATCGCCCTCGGCGAACTCGCCGGGCCCGTCCTCCTCGGCACCGTCATGCAGTGGTTCGCGCTCGGCACCGGCGTGCTGTTGATGAAATTGATCCCCTCGCTCGCGCACGTCGCCCTCATGCTTTTTTACGGGGCCGCGGGCCTCGCCGTTTTCCTGCCCGTCTTCAATCTCTCGTGCGCCATCCTCCCCTGCGCAGGCGCACTTTATTTCCCCGGCTGGTTCCGTCCGCAGGAAAATGCCACGCCCGGCATCGAAAACACCGGCATGAGGCTGATGCTCGGCGTCACGCAACTGCTCGCCGTCATCACCGCGCTCATCCCCGCCGCGTTCTTCGGTACCCTCGCATTTTTTGTCGCGGGAAAATTCACCACGGTCTTCGACTGGCGCGCACTCGCGGCCGGCGGCACGGCGCTTTCCATTCTCGCGATGGAAGCCGCCCTCGGCCTCGCCTGGCTCGGCTCGCTCTACGACAATTTCGACGTGAGCACTGAGTGAGCGCGCATGCGCCGGGTTCCGTTTCAGCGCGTCATTCAAAGACCTCGTAAAGCTCGCTCCCGAGCGCGAACTGCACGTTGCGGCCGAGCGCGAGCCAAGGCGCGCACTCGGGTTTTCCCGCGAGCAGATCGAAGTATTCCTTCGAGGCAAACTGCACGCGGTTGCGCTTCGCCGTCGCGTTCGCCTGCATCGCGGTGTCAGTCCAGCTCGTACCGTTTTGCGCAAAGGATTTGCCCGCAATGCAGCGGGTCTGCTGCTGCACCGCGTCGAGCGTTTGCGCGACCTCACCCGCCTTGCTGCGGCGCGAAAAACTCCCGGCGGCGCTGAGCGAGAAAGGGGTGCCCGCAGCCGCTGGCTTGGCCGTGGCGACCGCGCCGCCTGCCGCCGCCTCGCCGGGCGCAACGTTGCCCGCGAGCACGCCGCCGGAGTTTTCCTGCTTCGCCTTCTCCAGCGCGGGCGCGATGGTCTGCGCGTTCTTCAGCGAATCATTCGCACGGCCCGCGAGCGCGCCGTCGTAGCCGTCCTTCTTCCCGCTGAGCTCGCCCCAGCTCTTCCGGTAAAATGACTGCGCCTCGCTGCTGCGGTCGAGCAACTGCAAGGAGCGCGACGCCACCGGCACGCCGCGGCGAGCCTCGTCCTCAACGATGAGATAGCTCGTGTACGGCGTCACGATCGCGTAGCGCCGCGCGAGGTCCACGACTTCATCGCGCAGTTCCTTGCTCTCGCCCCGCAGGC
>JBBQJR010000223.1:0-5712 GCA_038326125.1 Chthoniobacterales bacterium | reverse complement strand
AAAAGACGATCGAGGAGTGGCATGAGCGCGGTAGAGTTTCGGAGCGCCAGCCTTTCGCCGCCGTCGCGCCTTTCGGCGAGAGGAAAACTTTTGCGCCGGACGGAAATCGCCACGCTCGCCGGCCCGTGCGCCGCAGCGTCGCGGCGAGCCGCAAGTCCGCCACGAAGTCCGCGTGAACCACTCCCGCTCGATCGGCGGCGTGGCGGAAGGCCACGTCGCGTTCTCCCGAGCGCGCCTGCGCACGCACAACGCTCACGGGATTTTCTGGCAGCGCGGGCACCACGCCGTCGTCCGGCCGCCGATCGTCGCGTGGCTCAGCGCCGTGCGGTGGCGCGGGCAGCGCCCGGTTTTCTTCCAGCGAAAATGAATGAGCCAGCCCTTCGGCGGATCGCCCCAGTCCACGCCGATCGTTTTCAGCGCGACGCGGCAGATTTTTCTCGCCGCGCGCCAAAGTGTGCGCGCGGCTTGGTCGCCGACTTTCCCCGCCGGCAGCCGCGGATGCACGCGCGCCTGCCACAGGATTTCATCCGCCATCCAGTTGCCGATGCCGGGGAAAAACTGCTGCATGAGCAGGACGGCTTTCAGCGGCGCGCGCGCGCGACGGTGCAGGATTTCGCGCAGCCGCGCGAGCGTGAATTCGCGCGAGAGCACCGCGGGCGGCAGGTCCGCCCACCAGTCCGGCGCATCCTTGCCGCGATGAAACCGCACGCGGCCAAACATGCGCGGGTCGGAGAAAACGAGCGCGCGCGCCTTTTGAAAAAGCACGAGGTGATCGTGCCGCCCCGACGTGAAATCCGCGGCGGCGGCGCTCAGCTTTCCCGTCATGCCGAGATGCACGCCGAGCCACGCGCCTTTAGAAAAGCGAAAGACGATCTGCTTCCCGTGCGTCTCCGAAGTGAGCAGCGTCGCGCCGCGCAATGCCGCTGCCATCGTCTCCGGTTCCGCGCCGCGGAAAAGTCGTTTGCCGCCGTGCAGCGCCACGCGCGAGATGCGCAGCCCGATGCCAGCGTCCCATTGTTTTCGGAAATATTCGACCTCCGCGAGTTCAGGCATCAATCAGCTTTTGAAATTTTTGCGCAAACTTGGGACCGACGCCGGTCTCCTCGTGCTTGAAATAAACAAACGCTTCGGCCCACGCCTGCGACCGCACAAATTTCGCCCAGCGCGCCAGATCGCGGCCCGAATAATCCTCGCGCCGCAGCCGCAGGTAGCCGAATTCCGCCGTGGCGAGCGCGGGGGTTTTGCGCTCCGCATCCTCCGCGACACAGAGCGCGGCGCGGTGCTCGCGCAGACAGCCGAAGACCTCGTCGTCCAGCCAAGAATCGTGACGGAATTCGAAAGCCGCGCGCATTTTCGCCGGAAGGTGCGCGAGAAAATCCGCGAGCAGCGGCGCGTCTTTTTTGAAAGTCGGCGGAAGTTGAAACAGCACCGCGCCGAGTTTTTCCCCGAGCGGCGCGATCGCCTTTTGCAATTCGCGCAACGTCTTCGCACCGCCGCGCAGTTTCGCAAAATGCGTGATGCTTTGCGGCGCCTTGAAGCTGAACTTGAACCGCGAGGGCGTCTCCGCATTCCAGCGCGCGATCGTGTTTGCGCTCGGGATCGTGCGGAAGGAATAGTTGCTCTCCGTGCTGCGAAAACGCTCCGCGTAGAACGGCAGCATTTTCGCCCGTGCCAACTCCGCCGGATAGAATCCGCCCTTCCATTCGGGATACTGAAAGCCGGAGGTGCCGATCCACAGATGCATGTCCGCGGTTACGGGCGGCGCGCGCGGCTGTCAAACGATGAAGCTTCCTGCCTGCGGAACTCGCGAATTTCCTCCGGCTCGCATCCGCGTCTGCGCTCCACCGCGAACACCGCGCGCAGGGCGGTGAGAAAAAGCGGCCGGCCGATTTTCATCTCGCGAAAAACTGCGCCGGTTTTGTCAGCAAATGCGCCTATTCCTGGGACAGGAAACGGATGCGCTTGTTGATGTCCGTATTGATCGAGTGGTAGGGCTGCGTCAGATTTCCGGCGGCGAAAAGCGTTTGGCGCGTGTGCTCCATGTCGTCCTCGCCGATGGCGTTGGTGAAAATCGGCAGCAGGTATTCGATGCCGAGGCGCGAGGGTTTCATCAGCTTCGCATCGTAGAGCGCGGGATGCATCTGGCGCGCGTGGATGAGGCCCCAGCGATCGCGGAAGCGGTTCGCATCATAGCCCTCGACATTGAAGCCTTTCGATTTGCTGTGCTGGAGCACGGAGACGGCATTGTTGCGTCCTTCGTGCAGCAGTTCGACGGCCTTCGCCCCGAGCTGCGCGGCGTAAAAACGGTCGAACAAAATCGGGCGCCCGCCGCGCTGGGTGTGGCCGACTTTGCGGGTGAAGATGGCCTCGCGCGCGGACTCGCCGCGACGGTAGTTTTGAAAATACTTGTCACCGAGCATCTGGATGAGTTTGGCCCGCAGCGCCTCGGCGGCACCGGTGAGCGCGATATTTCCGGCGGGGTCGAAGGTCCTCGTCTCCGCGCCGAGTTCGTTGCCCTGCGCATCCACGATCCCTTCGCCGCAGACGATGACGACATTTTTCTGCAAATCGTAAATCCGCCTCACGCGTTCGGCGAGATGGTCGAGATCGAGCGGCACTTCGGGGACGAGCACGATGTCCGGCCGGCCATACGAGGAGCCGAGCGCGATGTAGCCGGAGTGCCGGCCCATCACCTCGATGATGGCAATGCGGCGGTGACTCTCGGCCGTGGTGCGCAGGCGCTCGACGCCGCTGGCGGAGACGAAGACGGCGGTGGCGTAGCCGGGCGTGACGTAGTTCACCATCTGCTCAAGATCGAGCGCGCTCTGCGGCTCCGCGTGCTTGTAGCGGATGCCGCCCTTCACGCTCTCGTCATTCGTGCGGATCCAGCCGTCCGGCTCGCTCGCGTAGTTCAGGCCGAGATCGTTATCGATGGTCTTGGGCGCGAGCACCGTCGGCAGGCGCTCGGCGAAAGGTTGCAGGCCGTTCAGCGTGCCGTCGCCGCCGATGCAGATGAGCCCCTCGATGCCGAGCCGGTGCAGCCGCGAAGTCACGAGGTCGAGCTTCTCCTTGTCGTCCGGGTCCACAAAATCGCGCGACGAGCCGATTAGCGTGCCGCCGAGGGTGGGATCGAGCTCGGGGATTTCCTGGAAGAGCGGGTTCAGGTGGACGTGGGGCACCTTGGGATTGAAAAGGCTGTTGAAGCCCTTCATCAGCCCGAAGACCTCGATGCGGAGCTGGTTTGCGCGAACGACCGCGCCGTGGATGGTTGCGTTCAGTGAGGGCGTGTCGCCGCCCGCGGTGAGAATTCCGATGCGCTTCATGATTCAACGATTCCCGGCAAAGTCGGACAGAGCAACGGCTGCGGCGCGAACAGTCAAGCCTGCACGTGATCGAAGCAGCGGCTCATTTTTATATTCCAGTGCGCAGCGCGCGAAGGACAAAGCGGATGCCCTTCAAGGCGCACGCTCGTCCCATTCTTCATGCCCTTGGTGCCCTTTGCCGCGAAAATTGCATTCTCTGCGTTTTCAGCTCCGCGTTTTCATCAGTTCAAAAGTGGCGAGCAGCGGCGCGAGATCGATCACCTCGTTGACCGCGGATTTCAGTCCGCTGCCGAGATTTTCCGCGACGGACGCCGCTTCCACCCGGATGCCGTTTCGCCGCAGCCGCAGTGCGAGGTAGGCGAAGTCCGCATCGCCCGTGACGAGGATGACGACATCCGGCCGCATCGCCGCAGAAATCTCAAGCGCGTCGAGCGCCAGCATCACATCCACATTCGATTTGTAGTGGCCTTCCTCGGCGGGCTAGCCGTCTTTCGTCATCACGAGAAAGCCATTCGTCCGGAGCCAGTGGACGAATTTGTTTTTTCGGTCGCGTTCCGCCTGCCACACCGTCATCGCCGGCGGCAGGCCCACATACACGGCCATCTCAATCACCTCGCGACCTCTATTTTCGTCGGCGAAAAAATCGCGCAGCTTCGTCCAGTCCATGTTGCGGTTGGTGGACCACGCGGAGCTGATCACATTCGACTCATCCACGAGCACCAGCACGCGCGTCGGGTGCGGCTGGCCGGCCACCTTGCGCGCTTTCACGAGGCGGCTCCGGCGGAGGTGAAAGGAATCGGTGGCGGCATCATATTTTACAGCGTGAGCCGCCACGCTGGCGACGGCAAGAAGATGCGCGCGCCGTCTTCGACCATGCCAACCATGCGCGCCGGGCTCATTTTTGTGTTGAAGAATACCGCCGGCGCAGCGTCGAAGCGGTGTGAAATCAGACAGCACCTTCCCCATCGAATTCATCGGCGGCAGCCGGGACGGAGAAACTTGCGAGGCGACGAACGCGCCGGACTATTGCGAGGTCGCGGTCGCGGAAGGCGTGAAGGAAATCTATCACCGCGAAAACAGCGAGCCGCCGTTCATCTACGTGCAAATAGGCTACGCCGAAAATGAGACTTGGAGCTAGCTCCGACTCAATGGCGTGATCGCGCAGGCTTGGAGATTTACGCTACGGGCTAAACGCGCGCAGACCTACGGGCTGACGAACGGGTTGAGCACGCGGCTGCGACCAGAGAGCGAGACGCCTTTGGCGATGACTTCACCGTTGACCACGGAGGCACCGGTCAGCTTCACGTTGCGATTCGGCGCGAGGATGATGCCGTTGACGACCGAACCGCCGCTGAGGGTGACGTCGTAGGCGTTGCCGGTGGCGTTGGTCACGTTGAAGAGGACGTTGTTGACGGTGAGACCGCCGGAGAGCTTGATCTGCGCACTGGAACTCAGGGTCATGTAGCGGCTGACGTTGATGACGAAGTTTTGCCCCGCAGAGCCGGTCAGCGTCAGCGCGGTATTCAATCCGGTGAGGATGAGGTCTTGCAAATTCACGACGGTCAACGAGCCCGGCGATGCGGTGAGGGTCTGCATCCCGCCTCCGCTCAGGGTAATGCTGCTTCCGGACGGCGGCTGGCCCGGGCTGGACATGGTCATGCCGGTGGCCGCACTCGAGGCGGAGATCGCGGCGTTCGCGGCACTGGTCAAATAGGCACCCGTGACGGCCGGGCCGCCGCTGCTCCAGTTGGCACTGGTGATGTGGGGGTTGCCGGTGACGGGGGTACCCGAGCCGTTCCAAACACTGCCGTTGATCGAGGCGTTGGTCAGATTCAGGGTTCCGCTGCCGGCCATTCCAATGTTGCCGAGCACATCGTAGTAGCCACCCGGAGACATCGGGTCATTGTAGGTCGGGTCGGTGATGGTCACGCCACCGGTGAGGGCGAAGATGGCCCAGTTGCGGTGGGTGCTGTTATTGTCGGAAGAGCCGCCGGCCGCCGTGCCAAGGTCGATTCCGCCCACGTTGTTGTCAAAAAAGTTGCCGGCGTTCGCAATGCCTGCACTGGCGAGGGCCAGCACGGCAGCCAGGATGGAACGAACGGGGCCGGAGATTTTGCGTAAGATTTTCATGGAAGTGAGGTGAGGTGTGAGTGCGAGAGCGAGAGCTTGGTCAGTGGGATGAAAGCGGGAGGAGCCTAGCAGGCAGTCTTGGGCGGCGCAAGGACTTGCCACGCGGTACGCAAGATAATGGACATGTCGAGAGCGAACCGCCAGTTTTCCAAATACGAGATGTCGCTCTCCAGCCGCTTGGCGATCTCCGTTGAAGAGCGCGCCTCGCCGCGGAATCCGCGGACTTGCGCGAGGCCGGTGATGCCGGGCTTCACGAACG
>JBBQJR010000222.1:0-5718 GCA_038326125.1 Chthoniobacterales bacterium | reverse complement strand
TCTCCCTCTCCCTCCGTCCCATCCGCCACGGCGCATTCACCCTCATCGAATTGCTCACGGTGATCGCCATCATCGCGATCCTCATGGGCCTGCTTTTCCCCGCCCTTGCCGCCGCCAAGGATCAGGCGCGCCGCGCGTCCGCGGCCAATACGGTGAAAAACATCGTCAACGCGTGCAAAAGTTACCAGACGGACTACGGCAAGTTCCCGCCTGTCTCGACCGCCCTGGTCGGTAGCGTGGATACTGGCGGCTACTATTCCTACGGCGACACGACCTTCCGTGCAGCGAAAAGTAACGAATGGCTCTTCGATATTCTTCGTTCCATTCCCAATAATGCCAATCTGGCATATGCGATGAATAGCCGACAGGTGAAATATTTTGAATTGCCTAAAGCGAAGGATACTGCCGCACCCCGCGACGGCTTCATTGACGGAGCGGGATACAAGACGGGGAAACCCGGGCAACTCATGGATCCGTGGGGCGCGCAATACAGCATCGTGCTTGATGCCGCGGATTCCGGGACGATTGACATGGGGTCATTCTACACTGACCTACAGGGAGTCCCGAACATTTTGCGCGTGTCCGCCGTGGCATTTTCGATGGGCAAGGACGGCAAGCCGGGCACCAAAGGCGACATGACACTAAGGAAGGGCACGAATAATTCCGACGACGTGGTCTCGTGGCAATAAAGCCGGCGTGCGCGGCGAATCTGCGGGTGTAGTTCAATGGTAGAACGGCAGCTTCCCAAGCTGCATACGAGGGTTCGATTCCCTCTACCCGCTCCCTTTTTACGCCCGGCATGGTCGTGCGAATCATCGTTGTTCGTCGCTGATGCTGGCGCCGGGAAAAAAATCCTGATGCGGCTGCGAGCCGTGACGAAAGCGAAGCCTTGATCGGATTTCATGAAAACTTTTCGTCTCTTTGCGCGGCACGTGATGCTGTTCGGCTTTGCGCTCGTCGCGTGTGCGCGGCTCGTGGCGGAGGAGGGTGACATCGCTTTCACCGGCGCTCGGGTGATCGACGGAAATGGCGGCGCGCCGATCGAAAAGGGAGTGCTCGTCGTGCGTGGTGAGAAGATTGTCGCGGTCGGTGCAGCGAGCGTCACGAAGCTCCCAGCGGGCGCGAAGATCGTGGACGTCACGGGAACGACGATCATGCCGGGATTGATCAGCATGCACAGCCACATCGGGCAGATGAAGGGCGCGGCGATTGCGCCGGAGGAGCACTTCACGCGCGAAAATGTCGGCAGCCAGCTCGCGCAATTCGAGCGGTATGGCGTGACGGCGATCATGGCGCTGGGCGTGAATCAGGATGTGCTCTACGCGTGGCGGGAGGAGCAGCGCGCGGGCAAATTTCCGGGCGCGGATATCTTCACGGCGGACCGTGGAATCGGCGTGCCGAGCAGCGGCCCGCCCATTGAGAAGGCGAATCCGGTTTACCGTCCGAAGACTGCCGATGAAGCGAAGAATGCGGTGCGCGAAACGGCGGCGAGGAAGCCGGATGTGCTCAAGATTTGGGTGGATGATTTCTTTGGCAGCGTGCCGAAAATGGCGCCCGAAATCTATCGGACGGTGATCGATGAGGCGCATCGCCACAAGCTGCGCGTCGCCGCGCATCTCTTCTACCTGGCCGATGCGAAGGCGCTCGTCGCCGACGGGCTCGACCTCATCGCGCATGGGGTGCGCGATCAAGTCGTGGATGCGGAGTTCATCCAGACGCTGCGGGAAAAAGGGACGCCTTACGTGCCGACGCTGGCGCTCGACGAATCGCAGTTCATTTACGCGGAGCATCCGGCGTGGATGGATGATCCATTCTTCATCCGCGCGGTCGATCCGGCAGTGCTCGCGACTTGGCGCAGCCCCGAGTATGCGGCGAAAATTCGACGCGATCCGAAGACGCCGCGCAACAAGGCGGCGGCGGCAGTCGGGCAGCAGAATGCGAAATTGCTTTTCGACGGCGGGGCTTTCCTCGCGATGGGGACGGACTCCGGCGCGATGCCGACGCGCGTCATCGGCTTCGCCGAACACCGCGAGCTGCAGCTCCTCGTGCAGGCGGGATTGGAGCCGATGGACGCCATCGTCATCGCGACGCGCAACAGTGCCCGCGCGATTGGCGACGAGCGCAATCGAGGGACGCTCGAAGCCGGCAAGCGCGCGGATTTTCTCATCCTCTCCGCGAACCCGCTCGACGACATCAGGAACACCACCACGCTCGAGGCGGTGTGGCACGGCGGGCAACTCGTGCCGGTGCAGTAAGCGCCTTCCGCTAGGTGCGGTCGGGAGTTACCGGTCAGCGGCGCGATGGGACCGTGAGGAGGGTATCGGATTCGCGCAGGAGAAAGAGTGCGAGGCAGGCGGCGAGCATCGGCCAGGCGGCGAAGAAGAGCAGGTTCGGATACTCGGATGGGTGCAGGTATTTCTGCCAGGAACTCAGCGTCGAGACGGCATGGATCGCGAGCACGAGGCCGTAGCTCCACTTCCGCGCAAACCCGATGACGAACGCGACGAGGAGCGCCAATTCCAGCGCGCCGATCGCAAACATGACCGGCGCGCCGACGCCGGGGAGGAAGTAAAATTTCTCGATGATTTTCGCCCCGTGCTCGGGTTGGATGAATTTGTCGATGGTCCACATGAACATCACGAAGAAGACGCTGACGCGCAGCAGGAGGAGCGCGAGCGGCAGGCGGGGTTCGGGGTTCATTTCAGAAAAAAATCGGGCGCAGGCGTGCTAGGCGACCGCGGGATTCGGCGGCACCATGCCGGGGAGTTTGAAGAGGAGCGGGCGCACCATGCGTCGCACCATCTCGACGCTCACGCCGAAAATCGCGTGGGTGAAAATTTCGCTCAGATGCTCTTTCAATGGGATCTCACTCCACGGCAGTGAGAAGCCGAAATACGGCAGCGCCGTCTCGTGCGTGAGCAGGAGCAGGACGAACCCAAAACCGAGTCCGTAGCCGATTTTCGCTTTCGGGAAAATCTCGACGATCGCGCCGTAGAGCGCCGCGCAGCCGATGCTGAAGCTCCAGTGAAAGGCCTGGATCGCGAGCGTCATTTTTTCCGGGAGCAGCGGACTGCCGGACATCCATTCGAGAAAGCGCGAGACGGCGACGGCGGGAGGGATGGGTTCACCCGGATAGCGGGGTGGAAAGATGAGTTCGCCAAGCAGCTTGGTGGCAGCACCGACGAACCCGCCGCAGCCGCCGGCGATCAATCCGCGGGTGATGAGATCGAACGTGGAAACGCGTTCCCGAGCGGGATCGGAAGAGGTGAACATAGGTCGTGGAATTGATTGCCCGGCCGGAATGCCGGCCATCATTCATTGAGCCGACGGCTGCGGGATTTATTCCCACTCGCACGATTTGGCCGCGGCTCGTGGACGGTCAGAGCGGCATCTGGAAATCCAAATCTTCCGGCCGGCCCCTGGTCGCGAGCAGACGGACTTGTCCGTGGGATTTCGTGGTGCGCACGACCCAGTCGGCGTGCTGCACGGTCTCGCTGGCACCCTCGTGGAGTCCCGCGGCATCGCTGTCGCTCAGGATGTAGAGCATCGCCATGCGTTTGCCGTTTTGCAGGCAGACCATCACGACGGGCTTGCCGTTCCACTCGACGACGCTCGATCCGATCATCGCCATCGAGAGGGAGGCCGGCGGCTTCCGAAACTGCACCCCGATTTTTTGCGAGCCGGGCTGTTGATTGATCCAGCCCGCGACGGCGGCGGCATCGAAGCAGACGAATTGCAGCGGCGGCATTTGCTCGGTGAAGGAAATCGCCTGCTGAGCCAGCGGGCTGATCGGGCGTTCGCGCGGTGCGAAGGATCGCCACGCGAACAGCCCCAGCAGAAGCATCGCGGCGATCGAGCCGGCGATGACCCAGACGCGCGATCGGTGCGGCGGAATCACGGGCGCGGTCGCGTGATAGCCGAGGAGAATGTGGCTCTTCACCTCGGGCGGCACCGTCACGTCGTGAAACTTGGCGGACATCACCGCATCGAAACGCTGCATGTCTTCGAACCAGGCTGCGAGCTCCGGGTCGGCGGCGACTTCGCGCAACGCCTCGGCAAACATCGGGTCGTGCGCGTCTTGCGGACGATACGATTCCAGCAGGAGTTTGACGGTCGCCTTATCCATCGTTTCCCCGTTCTGCGTGAGCCTGCCGCAGCGGGATGATCCTGCCGTTGTCCTCCACGCGTTTCTCTTCGAGCCGCTGCCGGAGCATTTGTTTGCCGCGAGCCAGACGCGACATCACGGTGCCAATCGGCACTTCGAGCGTCGCGGCGATTTCCTTGTAGGAAAGCTGGTCGAGATAAAAGAGCGCGAGCGGCATTCGGAAGTTGGCGTCGAGGGTTTGCAGGACGACCAGCACGGCCTGGCTATCGAGGCACGCGGCGTGATCGACGGTGATGTGAGGCAGCGACGGCTCGGAAAATTCCAACGTAGTTTGCGGATGCGCGGTCTCGCGGCGGCGCGTGCGCAAAAACTCCCGGTGCAAAATAGTGAAGAGCCACTGCTTGCGCTTGGCGGCGTCGCGCAATTGATGAGCGCGGATTTGCGCGAGGTAAAAGGCCTGCTGCGCGATGTCGCAGGCGTCGTGGTGATTGCCGGAGAGGCTGAAAGCGAAGCGGTAAGCCGCCTGGTAATGCTCCTCGACGAAGCGTTCAAAGCTCTCCGGCACTCCGTCACCGTGCTCCTCCTCCGCGGATATTGATTGATCCTCGGAGGTGCCGGGCTTTGATCTGCCGTGAATTCGGACGGTGCTCATCAATGCGTCTCATCGAATCGCCGGTCGCGGGAGTGCTACGCGCATCGAATTCGACTTTGCGCGAGAAAGAAAAGCGCGGGTCACGGCACCCCGCTCGGCGGAATAAATCCGCGCGGCGTGTGCTCTTGGAGAAGTGAACCTCTTCTTTTTCTTTCCGACGCAATGAATCGCGATGAAGTCGTAACAGAGCATCTGGCGTCGCTCTTCCGGTTTGTCTGGGCGCTGACTGGCGGGGAAACGGCGGCCGTGGAGCTGGCGCAGTGCGTCTTCGCGGAGAATTCGTGGCATGGCCCTGCGGAGCGCGGCTCCCACGCAACGGAACTGGCGCTATTTTCCGCCGCTTATCGTTTGTTCACGCGCGGCGAACCGCTGGCGATCCCGCCCGTCCACGAGCGCATCGCGCTGCTGGATGAACACTCGCTGCGCTACGCCAGCGATCTCACCGCGGACGCGCTCCTGAAATCCTTTTGCGAA
Source organism: Chthoniobacterales bacterium (assembly GCA_038326125.1). Taxonomy (GTDB): domain Bacteria; phylum Verrucomicrobiota; class Verrucomicrobiia; order Chthoniobacterales; family Chthoniobacteraceae; genus SXWH01. The sequence continues at coordinate 487 of JBBQJR010000222.1, read as the reverse complement.
CTGGAACTGCCGCAGCGCGCCGCGCTCGTCCTTTTCCACACCACGCGCTGCTCGCTCCACGACATCGCTGCCATCATGCACCGCAGCGATGACGAAATCGTGGCGATCGTCGCGCGAGGCAAGGCGGAGTGGCTGCACATCCTGCAGCGCGATGGCGGCAGCGGCGGCGCTCTGCCGAAAGGAGAAAACCCATGAGCGGCCAGGAAGCGCGGCTGCGGCTCAGCGCCTGCCGCTGGGCGAATGAAGATCGGCGCGACGCCTATTTCGCCGAGGCCCTGGATCAAGCGGTGAAGGAACCGGAACTAGCGCGATGGTGGGAGGCGCAACGCGCGCTCGACGACATTCTTTCCCGCAAATTGCTCGAAGTGCCCGTGCCCGCGACGCTGCGCAAAGCCTTGTCTGTAGCATGACAAAAACTTCCATGAACGAATCCATCCACCCTGCCGCGCAAGTCGTCGTAAGCGCCGATGCCGGGCGACCGCGGCGC
>JBBQJR010000221.1:0-5727 GCA_038326125.1 Chthoniobacterales bacterium | reverse complement strand
GGCGTGAATGACTCGGGCCGCGTGGCCGGCATCGCGTCTTCGCCGAGCGGATTCAATCGCGCCTTCCGCACCGCGCTCGACGGCACGGGCATGACGGACCTCGGCACGCTCGGCGGCGATGAAAGCTGGGCCTACGCGATCAACAACATCGGCGATGTCGTCGGCACGGCGACTTCGCTTTCGACGGACACGCACGCGTTTCTTTTCACCGACAGCACGGGGATGACGGACTTGCAGACGCTCGGCGGCTACACGTCGGTGGCGTACGCGGTGAACAACACCGGCAGCATCGTCGGCTCCTCGCAAATTCTGAGCGGCGACACGCACGCTTTCGTGTGGACGGCGGCGGGCGGGATGCGCGATCTGAATGACATCGTGCCGATCAATTCCGGCTGGGTGCTCACCGAGGCGCGCGCGATCAATGACAGTGGCGTGATCGCCGGCAACGGCCTGCTGAACGGCCAGCCGCGCGCGTTTCTGCTGACGCCGAGTTCGGGCCCGGACACTGCGCCGCCGGTCGCGATCACGAAGGTGACGCAAGCCCCCTTTCTCGGTCCGTATGCGGTCATTTTTCAGGTTTTGTTTTGGGACAATGTGAACGTCTCGCTCGCGAGCATCGGCTCGACGAGCGTGCGCGTCACGGGGCCGAACGGCTTCGATCAGCTCGCGACTTTCCAGAACACGAACTCCGCGACGGACGCGATGAAGATCACCGCGAACTACTACGTCACCGCGCCCGCGGGCGGCTGGAATGGCGCGGCGAACGGCTTCTATTCGATCGCGATCGAGCCGGACACGGTGCGCGATGCGACGGGAAATTTCATGCCCGCAGGCACCATCGGCACGTTCACGGTGGCGCTGGAATCGAAGCCCGTCTTCAGCATCGCACCGGCGACTTACTACCCGGTGATGAATGTGCCGATGGATTTCATCATCACGGCGAAGAGTTCGGTCCCGTACGCGGCGACGGATGTTTTCACAGGGACGATTGATTGGGGCGACGGCAGCGCTTTGCAGAATGTGAGCGGTGTGACGACGGGCGCAGCGGCCCCGCACACTTATGCGAGCACGGGCAGTTTCACGATTCGCATGACGCTCACCGACCCGCACGGCGTCGCGGGCGATCTGTTTGTCACGTATATGTTCGTGAGCAATCCGCTCTTCCCGCAGGTGACGGTCGCGGCGCCGGTGCTCACGGGCAACCGGCACAACACCACGGGCCTGAATTGGAACGGCACGATTCTGAGCATGGGCGGGCCGGTGAAAGGCGGGAAGGCAACGGTGGACGCGCTCGCGCCGGGAGCTTCGCTGTTCGTCGAACTCACAGCGCGCATGGCTGGCCCGGCCACGGGATTCGGCGTCGGCGTGGATTCGCTGAATCGCATCAGCGTTTTCGGCGGCATTGATCCCGGTGCAAATGCGGCGCGAACGAATGGCTATGTGTACTCGACGACGAGCGGCGCGGGCTCGGCCATCAAGGCGAAAACTTTCGCCGTCCACGATTTCGCATTCGCGGCGGACAATCTGCACCGCCTCTATTCCATCGGCGGCTCGACCGGCTCGGGCATGACGCCCGGCATCGCGAGCGTCGAGCGCTACGATGCTTCCACAAATTCCTGGACCACGCTCGCATCGCTGCCTGCGGCACGCGTGAACGCGACGGCGACCTACGACGGTCACGGCCACATCCTCGTCATCGGCGGCAGCGATCCGGTGAGCGGCGTTTCGACGGCCACCGTGTTCTCGTACGACATCGCGGCGAACACCTGGTCGCAGTTCGGCAACGCACCGGGCGCGGTCGCCGGCACGCGCGCGGTGCTCGGCGCGGATGGGCTGGTCTATTCGTTCGGCGGCTTCAGCGGCACGCAGATTTACGCCTTTGATTCCGCCGCGAATTCATGGTTCGCGGGCCCGTTCCTCAGCGTCGTCCGCAGCGGCCCGGCGGTCGCGCTCGGCGATGATGGATTCATCTACGTGATCGCCGGCGACACCACGGGCGGCGGAGGCTCGAACGGCCTGAACACGTCGGAAAAATTCGACACCGGCGCGCTCACCGCCCCGGAAATCCTGAGCTTCCCCGGCTACATCGCGCCGACGGTCATGGTCGGAAATGTGTTCACGTATCAGGCCATCGCGAGCGGAAATCCGCGCCCGATATTTTCGCTCACGACTGCACCGACGGGCATGACGATCAATGCGACCACCGGCCTCATCGCGTGGACGCCCGCGGCAAATCAGACCGGCAACAACACCGTGACCGTGCGTGCGAGCAGCACCGCGGGCGTCGCGCAGCAGACGTTTTCGATCGACGTCATCCCGATCCCGACGCAGACGGATTTCACACCGCCGACCGCGCCCGCGAGCGTCACGCTCACTTTCCGTAGCGCGACGAGCGTGACGATGACGTGGCCCGCTGCGACGGACAATGTCGGCGTCACGGGCTACAAAATTTACGGGCTCTTCCGCAGCTTCGGGCGCGGCGGCGGCGCGCGTTACTCGCTCCTCGGGACTAGCACGAACCGCTCCTTCATCGGTACCGGCGGTGCCATCGGCTACGCGGTGTCCGCCGTGGATGCGGCTGGAAATGAATCGCTGCGCTCGCCGCTCGCCTCGGGCGCGTCGCTCACGGTGCCGGTCATCGCGCACATCGGCCTCTCCGAACCCGCGACGGTGATCGCCGGAAATTCCTTCCTCTACACGCTGACCGCCGCGGCGAATCCGTCGCCCACTTTCACCACGCTCACCGGTCCGTCGGGCATGACGCTCCAGCGCACGGGCGGCCCGGTCGCGGCGAATGATTACGCCGTCGTGCAATGGCAGCCGACGCTCGCGCAGGTCGGCACGTTCACTTTCACCATCGCCGCGACGAACCCGAACACGGTCGGCGGCACCGCGACTTTCTCCGTGACCGTGCTGCCAAATGGCACCGACACGATCCCGCCCACGCCCGTCGCGCAGCTCACGGCGAGCGCGATTTCATTCGACGGCTGCACGCTCACCTGGACGCCCGCGGGCGACAACATCGGCGTGACGAACTACCGCATCGTCGCCACGCATTTCGGACTGCCGGGCCAGCCGAACAACGTCATCACGATCAATGTCCCCGGCACGGTGCTCACGACGCTGCTCACCGGCCTGCTGCCGGGCGCGGGCTACACGGTGGCCATCACGCCGTCCGACGCCGCGGGCAACAGCGGCCCCTCGACGATGATTTTCATCAACACCGGCACGCCGCCTCCGCCACCGCCGCCGCAGACGATTCTCGCCTACGCGGTTTCGGATGTGAGTCCTGCCGGCGGGAATCCGAGCTTCGCAACCGGCGTGAATGCGGGCGGGCAGGTGTCGTTGGTTTCCACGACCGGGGCGAGTGCCGTGCACGCGTGGCGCTTCACGCCGGGCACGGGCACGGTGGATCTCGGCTCGCTCGGCGGCACGGATTCGCGCACGACGGGAATCAACGACGCGGGCACGGTGACTGGCTACTCGCGCGATGCCGCGGGCCTCGCGCACGGGTTTGTTTTCAGCGCCGCGGCGGGGATGCTGGACATCGGCGGATTTGGAAAGGGCGAGGGATCATTTCCGCAGCACATCAATACGTCGGGGCTGGCCGCGGGCTTCTCGCCGCTCGCGGGAAATGATCGCGCGTTCCGTTTTTCGCCGCCGAATCTCACGCTCGATCTCGGCACGATCCCCGGCTCGACTTTGCCCGCGGCAGCAGCGGCGTACGGCGTGAATGACTCGGGCCGCGTCGTCGGCATCGCGTCCTCGCCGGGCGGATTCAATCACGCGTTCCGCACCGCGCTCGACGGCACGGGCATGACCGACCTCGGCACGCTCGGCGGCGATGAAAGCTGGGCCTACGCGATCAACAACGCGGGCAATGTCGTCGGCTCCTCGTCGTCCACCTCGATTGACACGCACGCGTTCCTTTTCACCGATGCGGGCGGGATGCAGGATCTGCACACGCTCGGCGGCTACACCTCGACCGCGTTCGCGCTGAACAACTCGGGCACCGTGGTCGGCACGGCGGAAACGCAGGGCCGCGCGATGCACGCCTTCGGGTGGACGGCGACGACCGGGATGCGCGACCTGAATGACATCATCCCGAACAATTCCGGCTGGGTGCTCACCGAGGCGCGCGCGATCAATGACGCCGGTGTGATCGCCGGCAACGGCCTGCTGAACGGACAGCCGCGCGCGTTCCTGCTGAAGCCGGATTCCGGCGCGGACACCACGCCGCCGGTCGCGATCACGCAGGTGAGCCCGCTCACTTTTGTCGGCGTGTATCCGATCGGCGTGCAGGTCGTTTTTTGGGACAATGTGAAGGTCGCAGTGGCGAGCATCGGCTCGACCAGCGTGCGCGTCACCGGGCCAAACGGCTTCGATCAGCTCGCGACTTTCTCCAACGCAGTGCCCGCCGCAAACGCGCAGAAAATCACCGCGAACTTTGGGCTCACCTCGCCCGCGGGTGGCTGGAACGGCGCGGCGAACGGCGTGTATTCCGTCGCCATCGAGCCGAACACCGTGCGCGATGCGGCGGGGAATTTCATGCCCGCGGGCGTCATCGGCACGTTCACGGTCGCGCTGGAATTGAAGCCCGTGTTCGCCATTTCCACGGCGAACACTCCGGTGATGAATGTGTCTACGGACTTCACGCTCGCGGCGCTGAGTTCGTTCCCGCACGCGGCCAGCGACGTGTTCGCGGTGACGGTTGATTGGAACGGCGACGGCACCGACGTGCAGACGTTGAACGCCACGAGCGGCACGGTGATTCCGCACACTTACACGAGCACCGGCGGGTTCGCGCTGCGGGCGACGCTCGTGGATCTGCACGGCGTCGCGGGCGATCCGTTTGCGACGAGCGTCTTCGTCGTGAATCCGGCATTCACGCAGGCCGCTGAAACCGCGCCGCAACTGGCGCGGAGCCACCGCCTGTCCGTCGGCGTGAATGCGAACGGCACGATCGTGAATCTCGGCGGCCTGCCGATCCAGAGCAACCGGTCCGGCGTGGACTCGCTCGCTCCAGGCGCGACGCAGTTTGTGGACGCAGCGCAACTTCCGGTTGCGCTCGTCGGAATGGGTGCTGGCTTCGATGCGCTGAACCGCATCGTGGTCTTCGGCGGCATCGCCCCGGAAGGGACTGTGCCGACCACGAGCGGCTTCGTCTATGCGACGAACGCCACGACCTTCCCGGCCATCGCGGCGAAACATTTTGCCGTGCATGATTTCGCGTTCGCCGCGGACGATTCGCACCGCCTCTACTCCATCGGCGGCGCGGGCTCGGCGGGACTGCCCGGCGAGGACAGCATGGGCGTGGAGCGCTACGACGCGACGACCAATTCCTGGGCCACGCTCGCGCCGCTGCCCGCGCCGCGCGTGAATGCGACCGCGGCGTTCGACGCGCACGGCCACATCATCGTTATCGGCGGAACGGACCCGGTCCTTGGCACCGCGACGAACACCGTTTTCTCCTACGACATCGCCGCGAATGCGTGGACGCCGATCGGCAGCGCACCCGGCTTCGCGGACAACTCGCACGTCGCGGCACTCGGCGCGGAGGGCCTGATCTACGTCGTCGGCGGGATATACAACACCGCAACGTTCGTCTTCGATCCCGTCGCGGGCTCATGGTACGCCGGGCCGAATCTCACCACCGCGCGCAGCGCACCGGCGGTCGCGCTGGGCAATGACGGCTTCCTCTACGTGATGGGCGGCGGCAACCCGTAT
>JBBQJR010000220.1:0-5728 GCA_038326125.1 Chthoniobacterales bacterium | reverse complement strand
GATCGTGAGGATGAGGGTGATCACAAGCGCCTCGACGTACCGGAAGCCTTTGTTTTGCAGGAAAAGCACAGCGAGCACGTCGAGACAAGTGATGACGCAGCCCCAAACGAGCGGGATGCCGAAGAGCAATTGCAGGCCGATGGCGGAGCCGATCACTTCGGCGAGATCGCACGCCGCGATGGCGAGTTCGCAGAGGAGCCAGAGCATCCAGACGACGGGCTTTGAGTAGTGGTCGCGGCAGGCCTGCGCGAGGTCGCGACCGGTCGCGATGCCCAGCTTGATGGACAGATGCTGCAGCAGGATCGCCATGAAATTCGAGATGAGCACGACGGCGAGGAGCGAGTAGCCGAACTTCGCGCCGCCTTCGAGGTCGGTGGCCCAGTTCCCGGGATCCATGTAGCCGACGGCGACGAGAAAGCCGGGACCGGAGAAGGCGAGGAGCTTGCGCCAGAAGGAGGCGGTCTTCGGCACGAGGACGCTGCGGTGGACCTCGGGCAGCGAGACGGTTCCCGCAGTCTTGCGCCAGCCTGCGTCTGGAGGCGGATTTTCCATTTCAGGGATGGGCGCGGAAAATCATGCCGGAGTTTTCCCGCGCATGCGGTGGCGCGCAACATTGCTTTGCCGCGGGCCCTCGCGTACAGGCGGCGCGATGAAATTGATCCGTCTCGCGAGCGCCCTGCTCCTGCTTCCGTTTTTCGCCGGCTGCGCTTCCACGCTTGGCCCCACGCCGAGTCAAACTGCGGGCGCGCGCTCGGCGATGCTCGAGGAAATCAAGGCCGAGCCGCCGAATGCGTATTTTGTCGGACGGCGCTACTTTAAGACGGAATACAAATTCTGGGGCTTCGTGCGACCGTCGGGGCATCCGTGGAGCGACGCGAAGCTGGTCATGCTGAATGAAAATCAAAAGCTCGCGCCGGATCGCACTTCGCCGCGGCTCGGGTCGGACAACGACTTTGAATACAAGCTCTCCGGCAATTTTTCCGGCGACACCGTGTATGAGCCGGCGAGCAACGGGATGTATCCGGAGTTTGTGCTGAAGGGCTACGAACTGCGCGCGCGGACGCCCGCGCCGATCTATCGCGAGGCGGGCGCGACGGATCCTGAGCGGCGGATCATCGTGAAGCCGTACTGAGGGCGCGCGAACTACCGGTACGGCGAGGGTGGACTTCATTCCCAATCGTTCGCCCAGGAATAAAAGTGGGTTGCCGTTTTTGCATCAGCGGAATTCCGCTGGCCGCACAGGTTGCAAACTGTGCTACGGCGCGATGGCGGGCGGGAGCGGCGGGGCGACGACGGGCTCGGCGGGCACGCTCAGCGGGACTTGCTCGTCGCGCAGCACCTGGAAGACGTGGTTGATCAGCCCGCGGTAGTGCTGCTGCACGATCGCGTCGGGCGATTCTTTTTGGAGCGTGAAAAAATCCGCGTAGTCCTCCTGCAATTTTAGCGCGAGCAGCATGCGTAACTGCGTGACGGCGTCCGGCGCGGCGTCCGTGGTCCCGGCGGACATCGCGAGCGCGCGGGCTTCGCTGTCGGAGGTGAGTTCCTCGACGCGCGCGTTCAATTCCGCGACGCGGCCCTCGAGCTGGAGCACGAGGCGCTTGAGCTCGTCTGGGCTGAGATTCGCCTCGTCGTGCGCGATGACGGGGCGCTCCTCGCGACGCTTGCCGCCTTCGCCTTCGGCGCGGCGCAGGCGGTTCTGCGTGGTCGCAAGATCGCTCCGCAAGCCGGCGACGTACGACTCGAGCTGCTTGAGCGCGGCGGAAAAATTGAAGCCCTGCGGTCCGCGATCCACGCGATCGCCGCCGCGTTCCTGCTCGCGCGACACGTACGCCGGCCGGTCCTTGCGATCGTTGCGCCCGCGCCGGCGCCGTCCGCCGCCTTCCTCCGCGGCGGGCGCGTCCTCGTCGGCGGTTTCTTCGTCCTCGTCCTCATCCTCGTCGTCGTCCTCATCGGCATCCAGTGCTTCGAGCCGGGCGATTTTGTCGGCTTCACGCCAGGCGTGGATTTCCTGATTCACCGCTTCGACGGCAGCCGGATCCTCCGTCTCCGCAGCGAGACGCAATTTTTCCTCCAGCTCTGCGGGCAGAGGCGTTTCCACTTCGGCCGCTGGTTGCGCGGAGGCATCGTCGCCCCGGCGCGCACGCGGTTCGCGCGGTTCGGCGGCACCCTCCGGCTTCAGCACGGCGAGGATTGCCGCGGGCAATTCGGGGACATCTTTGCGCAGCGCGGATTGCCACTTGCCATTCCACCGCGCGACGGCGCGGCTCACCATGCCGAGCAAGTTTTCATGCAGCGCACCGAGTCGCGCGCCCGCGTAGCGCAGCACGCTGAGCTGCGTGACGGGCGCGTTGTTCACGTTGAAAGTCGAGAATACGACGGTCGAGAGGATCGCGTTCGCGTCTTCCGGCGAAAGTTCCGCGAGCTGGAGCTGCAGCACCCACGGTTTGCCGCGGCCGATGAAAACATTGCCGATGAGCTTCGAATGTTCGGCTTTCAAGGTGCCTCCGTCAGCATTCCACATGCTGCGGCACGTCGCCGCTGCGACGCGCACGGCCTCCCCGAGTTCCACGCGCGCGAGCGAGCGCGCCATGCTCAGGCGCAGGCGGTAGCCGTTGTCGGTGTCCATTTTTTCGAGGCCGGCGAGCACGGTCGCGCGCGCTTCGGCGGGGAGATCTTTCCACGCATTTTCGATCGCGCGCACGCCGAGGATCCACGGGAGTTGCGGCATGGCGGCGAGCGCGGCCGCGACGCCGTCGTCACCTTCGAGCAGGCAGTTGCGCATGAGCCGCGTGGCCTTGTCCTCGTCGGCCGGCGAGAGACGGTTCGTGTTTCCAGTTTGCGAAAGTGCGGCGAGCTCGGCCTTCGGATCGCCGGGGGGCTGCTCGGGGGCCGCGCTGTCTCCGGGGCCGCCCGGGATTTCAGCACCCGGTTCCGAAGTCGGCGCGGAGGGAATTTCTGCGAGCGCGAGGTTTTGCGGCTCGGGGATTTGGGAAGGTGACGACCCGTGCTCCTCGGGCACGGATTCGGCGGGCGGCGTGGGAATGTCTTTGGCCATGGGTAAAAAAATCGGCCCTATCAATGGCGGCGCGTTCCGGTGTGGCGAGAGGTTTTTTCCGGCAGGGCCGCACGGCGCTCGCAATCTTTCTCTTTGTCCTGCTTCTGCTCTTGCACTCTTCCGTGATGTGAAAGCACGGCAAGCAAGAGCAGGAGCAAGACAAAGATTAAGACCTCGTCGCCTTTTCGCTTCCCCCGTCGCGCGGCGCGTTCTACTTCCACAGCGTTCATTTTTCAAAACTCAAAACCCGACCCGACATGGCCAAGACGACCACCGCACCCGCAGACGAAAGTAAGGTAATCGCCGCACGAAACAAGAACCTCGACATGGTTCTGCAGACCATCGTGAAGGAATACGGCGACGGCGCGATCATGCGGCTCGGCGACTCGAAGCAGATGGACGTGGAGGCCATCCCGGTCGGGAATATTCTGATCGATCGCGCGCTCGGCTGCGGCGGGCTGCCGCGCGGGCGCATCGTGGAAATTTTCGGGCCGGAAAGCTCGGGCAAGACGACGCTCACGCTCACCGCGATCGCGCAGGCGCAAAAGCGCGGAGGCCTCGCGGCGTTCATTGATGTCGAGCACGCGCTCGACCCGCAGTATGCGAAGAAGCTCGGCGTGAATCTCGACGACCTGCTCGTCTCGCAGCCGAGCAGCGGCGAGGAGGCGCTGCGCATTGTGGAGACGCTCGTGCGTTCCAATGCGCTCGACATCATCGTGCTCGATTCCGTCGCCGCGCTCGTCACGAAGCAGGAACTCGAAGGGGAAATCGGCGACGCGACCATGGGCGCGCAGGCCCGCCTCATGAGCGCCGCGTTGCGCAAGCTCACCGCGCTGATCTCGAAGGCGCGCACGATCTGTATTTTCACGAACCAGATCCGCGAGAAGATCGGCGTGATGTTCGGCAATCCCGAGACGACGCCCGGCGGCAAGGCGCTGAAATTTTACTCCTCGGTGCGCATCGACATCCGCCGCATCGGCGCGATCAAGACGCCCGAAGGCACTGTGACCGGCAACCGGACGAAGGTGAAAATCGTGAAGAACAAAGTCGCGCCGCCGTTTTGCGAGTGCGAGTTCGACATCATGTACAACGAAGGCATCAGCAACACCGGCTCGCTCCTCGACCTCGCGATCGAGAAATTGATCGTCGAAAAACGCGGCTCATGGCTGAGCTACAAAGGCGCGCAACTCGCGCAGGGCCGCGACGCCGCGAAGGAATTGCTGAAGTCCGACAGCGCGCTCTACGACGAGCTGTATGCGGCCGTCAAAGTGAAACTCGACGAGGAAGCCGCCGCGGCGAAATAGCGGCGCGCCGGAGGAATCTCCGCGCGATGACCGCGGCGCCTGCACCGCGCGCACGGGTCGCGATCAGACTTCGCTGCACGACTGACGGCGCGAGCTTTCTGCACAGTGCGCGGATCAGCGCACGCGATGGCTGCCATTGCACGGGCTGGATTTCCACGGTGGGTTCCGGCTCGTTCACGGGAGGCAAAACCTCCTCCGCGATTTCAACCACCGGCGCGGGCACAGACTCCGATCCCAGCTCAGGCGCTGGCGGAATGATCGGCTCGGCAATTTCCGCCAAGGCGGGTGCCAGCGACAGCCACAGCACGTCGAGGAGCTGATTCATCAGCGTGGCGGTCATGTCGCGCAGCGACTCCTCGGAGAGCAGGGTGTCGGCGAGCGCGCGGGCATCGGCACCGGCGTGGTAGCTTGCGGCGACGTGGATTTCAAAATCCTCCGGCAGCCAGTGAGGTGCAGGCTCGCCCTCGTCGAAATGCCGGGCGAGGCGCGCGGGAAAACCGGTCGCGGCCTGCTCGATCCAATGCTCCCGGATTGCCTTGTCGCCTAGCATCGTCGGCAGCAGCGGCACGATGATCTCGCGATGCAGGTCGTCGTCGGGAATCGCAGTTCCCGAGCCGCCTGGCGTCGCGAGCAACGCGGACGATTGATCGAGGAGGCGCTGAAAAAATTCCCCGTGCGAACTCATCTGCGCGGGCGTGTCGCGAGGCCGGGCTCCCAGTCGAGCTCGGGCCACCACGGTTTTTCGCCGAGGACGTAGGCGCCGAGCGTGTCGAGGCGGATGACGGGATTCGCGAGGATGCCGGCGACGAGTTCCTCGAGGTCGGCAAGTGTCTTGCCTTCGGATTTCGCCTGCGCGGCGGAATCAATTCCCGCCTGCGCGCGAGCCTTCAGCCGTGCGCGGAGCAGGGCGAAATGTGCAGACGCTGCGTGCTGCGCTTTCTCGCGTGCGGACTTCAGTGCGTCGCCTTTCGTCACGGCCGCGAGAGCTTTCTTGCCCGAGCCTTCGCACGACTTGCGCCATTCCTTTTCGCCGAATTTTTCGCGCACCTGCTGCGCGCGCTCCTTTCCGAGGTTGCGATCGATTTTGTAGTGATACGGCTGCCTGCAGTGCTCGATCAGTTTTTCATTCGCGGGGTCGCCGTGTTCGTCGAGCCACAGCTCGGCGATGAATTCCGGGAACCAGCCGCGCACGAGGCGCAGCAGCGAGCCGCGGCGGATCGTGTCCCACGCAATTTCCGCGAGCGCTTTTTCCACCGCGACGAGATCCACGCTGACCTGCACGAGCGCGCGGAAGACGAGCACCGGCTTTTTCACGCCGGGGACGTGACGCCACATCGCCCATGCGCGGCCGCGGTCGTCCCACGCGAGC
>JBBQJR010000219.1:0-5752 GCA_038326125.1 Chthoniobacterales bacterium | reverse complement strand
ACGGGACGTGAAATTCATCTCGGCCTCGAGCCCGAGCCATCGTGCTTTCTCGAAACGACCGCGGAGACCGTCGCGTTTTTCCGCGACCATGTGTGGACCACCGGCGCGGAGACCGTGCGGAAAATCCGCGGCTGCGATGCGCAGACTGCGGAGGAAATTTTGCGCAAGCACCTCGGCGTGTGCTTTGACACCTGTCACGTCGCGCTGCAATTCGAGGACCCGCTCGAGGCGCTGCGCACCTACCGGCGCGAGGGCATCCGCCTTTCCAAGGTGCAGCTCAGCGCCGCGCTCATGACTGGCGGCGGCGCGGAATGCTGGGAGGCGCTGCGGCCATTCGCCGAGGGCGTCTATCTGCACCAAGTGAAGGCGCGCGTGGCATCGGGAGAAATCCGCTCATGGACCGATCTCCCGCTGGCGCTCGCAGACGATGCGGATCGCTTTGGAATCGAGGAGACGCGCGTGCATTTTCACGTCCCGCTTTTTTTCCAGGGCAACGGCCCGCTCGCGAGCACGGTGTCCACGCTCACGCCGGATTTTTTCCGCGAGCTGCGCCGCGGCGCGACGAGCCATGTGGAAATCGAGACCTACACCTTCGACGTGCTGCCGCCGGAGATCCGCCCCGCCGATGTCGTGCGCAGCATCGCGCGCGAGTTCGCGTGGGTCGAAGAACACCTGTAAAAGCAGGCGAGTTTTTCCACCTCGCGCGGCGGAACGGGCGGAGGCGGCGGGAGGGGAGCGCAGGCGGCTCGCCTGCCGTTCCCGGCTACTCGCCGGGAACACGGCAAACGCAGGACGCGCGTGCGGAATTCGAGTGCCGTCCGACGTCCGATGTTTGCGGCGAGTCGCCGCAAACAACAGGCGAGTCGCCTGTGCTCCCCTCGCTGTGCTCGCCCGTGCGAAGTTGCAAACGTAGCCGGCTTTTGCACCGCGGCGATTTCGCGGCACGGGGTGAACGACAAAGCTTTCTAGAGGGTGTGTTGCACTTTCCGCGTGTTGAGCAAAAGGGCGATTTCGTCCTCGTCCTCGTCCTCGTCCTCGTTCTCGTTCTCGTTCTCGTTCTCGACTCCCCTTCCTTTCGAGGACGAGGACGAGAACGACGACGAGGACGACCAGCCGGCTTTCTCTGAGGAACGTGACCAAAGTGCATCACAGGCTCTAAGCCCGCTCTTGCACACGAATGAACTGTGAGCGATGCGGCCAGCGCCTCGCATCAAACCCATGCGCGAACATTTGCCAACGTCCCAAATCAACGCACCACGCCCGCTGATTGCGGTCGCATTTGCACTCGCGCTCGCCCCGCTCGCGCACGCATCGGAGAAGCTCCACTACAACCGCGACATCCGCCCGATCCTCTCGGACAAATGCTTTCACTGCCACGGGCCGGACAAAAACAAGCGCGATTCGGGACTGCGGCTGGACGTGCGTGAGGAAGCCACCGCCCTGCGCGACGGCATCCGCGCGATCGTGGCGGGCAAGCCGGACGAAAGCGAAATCATCGCACGCGTTTCCACGAAGGACGCGGACGACCATATGCCGCCGGCGAAGGCGAAACTCGAAAGCCTCACGCCGACGGAAATCGCCACGCTCCGGCAATGGATTGCCGAGGGCGCGGAGTATGAAAAGCACTGGGCCTTCATCCCGCTGCAGCCGATAGCGGCGACGAAGCCGGGTGAGGCTTCGCCGCTCGACACCGCCGTCGCCGCAGGCCTCGCGCCGCGCGGGCTGAAGCTCCAGCCCGAGGCGGATCGCGCGACTTTGATCCGTCGCGTGAGCTTCGACCTCACTGGGCTGCCGCCGACGCCGCAGGAGGTGGAGGGATTTTTGCACGAGTGCGCGGTCGAGTCGGGGACGGAGGGGGAGACAAGGCGAGGGGGAGAGGGGAAGAAAGACGCCGCTCTCTCCCTCTCTCCCCCTCTCCCGCTCGCCCACTCTTCGGCATTCGAGCGCCTCGTGGACCGGCTGCTCGCGTCACCGCCCTTCGGCGAACGCATGGCGGTGGACTGGCTCGATGTCGCGCGCTACGCGGACAGCTACGGCTTCCAGGTGGATCGCGAACGCGAGATGTGGCCGTGGCGCGACTGGGTCATCCGCGCGTTCAACGACAACCTGCCGTTCGACCAATTCATCACCTGGCAAATTGCGGGCGATTTGCTGCCGCACGCGACGGACGATCAGATTTTGGCGACGGCGTTCAACCGGCTGCACCAGCAGGAATCCGAGGGCGGCAGCGTCGAGGAGGAATACCGCGTTGAGTACGTGTGCGACCGCGTGCAGACATTTGCGACGGCGTTTCTCGGGCTCACTTTCGAGTGCGCGCGCTGCCACGATCACAAGTTCGACCCGATCACGCAGAAGGAATTTTACGGGCTGTTTTCGTTTTTTCAGAACGTGGACGAGGCGGGGCTGTACGCGTTTTTCACGCCATCCATGCCGACGCCCGCCGCACCGATCATGGATGCTGCGGCGAAGGGAAAACTCACCGCGCTGCGAACGGCTGTCGCGGATGCGGAGCGGAAAACCGCGGCGCTGCGTGAGTCGAAACGCGGTGCGTTTTCTGAATGGCTCAAATCACGTCCGATCGAGATCACGAGCCCCGGCGAGATCGGACGCTTCGCTTTCGACACGCTCGAAAAGGGCAAGCTCGCGAATGCGCTCGATCCGAAAATGCCCGCGACTTTGAAGGGCGAAAACAAGCTGGTGCCGGGCGTGTCCGGGCAGGCAGTGCAATTTTCCGGCGACGACGCCGTGGATTTGCCGATTGGAAATTTCCGCAGCAGCGAGCCGTTCAGCGTGTCGCTGTGGATGAAGACGCCGGACAAAAAGGATCGCGCCGTGGTCTTCCATCGCTCGAAGGCGTGGACCGATGCCGCGAGCCGCGGCTACGAACTGCTCATTGAGGACGGACGGCTGAAGTGGTCGCTGATCCACTTCTGGCCCGGCGACGCGATCTCGATTCGCGCGACGCAGCCGCTCGCGATCAACGAGTGGACGCACGTCGTGGTGACGAACGACGGCAGTGGTCGCGCGGCGGGGCTGCGCATTTTTGTGAATGGCGCAGCTGCGAGGACCGACGTGATTCGCGACGGTCTCACGCGCGACATCACTGGCGGTGGCGGGGACAACATTTCGCTCGGCGAACGCTTCCGCGACCGCGGATTCAAGGGCGGCGCGATTGATGATTTCCGTGTCTTCGCGCGCGCGCTCACGCCGCTCGAAGCGCTGGCGGCATTCGATCCGAAAGCGAACGGTGTGCTCGTGCAGGCGCACGGCGATGCATCGGGTAGCGCGGGCGTCCCGCCTGCCGGTTCAGGCGTCTCGCCTGAACCTTCGGACACCGCAGGCGCACCATCCGGGACAGACGCAAAACCGCGCCCGAGTGGGCCACGCGAGACGCGCGGCCCGGCAGGCGGGACGCCCGCGCTACCCGATGCACCGCTCTTCGATTACTTCCTCGCGACGGTGGATGCGGATTGGAAAAATCAACTCGGCGCGCTCGCGGCGGCGCGCGGCGAGGCGGTGAAATTTTCCACGGCGCAAAAGGAAATCATGGTCATGCGCGAACTGCCGCAGCCGAAAAAATCGTACGTGCTGCTCCGCGGGCAGTACGACCAGCGGCGCGACGAGGCTCCGCCGATCGTGCCGGAGTGGCTCGCGCCTTTTCCGGCGAATGCGCCGCGCAACCGACTCGGGCTCGCGCAGTGGCTCACGGACCCGCGGCATCCGCTCACGGCGCGCGTGACGGTGAATCGCATCTGGCAAAATATCTGGGGGCGCGGGCTCGTGAAAACGGCGGAGGATTTTGGCAGCCAGGGATCGCGCCCGCTCTATCCCGAGGTGCTCGACTCGCTGGCGGCGCAATTCATCGCGAGCGGCTGGGACGTGAAGGCGCTCGTGAAGACGATCGTGATGAGCCGCACCTATCGCCAGCGGAGCATCGCGGATGCGAAGACGATGACGGACGATCCGGAAAACGAACTGCTGGCGCGCGGCCCACGCATCCGGCTGGCGGCGGAGATGGTGCGCGACAACGCGCTCGCCGCATCCGGCCTGCTCGCGGAAAAAATCGGCGGGCCGCCGGTGAATCCGTACGAGATGAGCGAGGCCTTCAAGCCCGCGAATACGAGCGGCGGCGACGGCGCGTACCGCCGGAGCATTTACACGAACTGGCGGCGCACGAGTCCGCCGCCGGCGATGGTCGCGTTCGATGCGCCGCGCCGCGCGGTGTGCATCGCGAAACGCGAGCGGACAGATTCGCCGCTGCAGGCGTTCGTGCTTTTGAACGGTGTGCAGTACGTCGAAGCCGCGCGCGTGCTCGGCGAGAAGCTGCACCGCGATGCGAAGGGTGATGTGCCCACGATGATTGAGCAGGGCTTTCTGCGCTGCCTCAGCCGCAAGCCGGACGCGCGCGAAATTGAGATCACGACGCGCCTTTACAACGAGCAGCTCGCGCACTTTCGCCAGTCTCCCGCCGAGGCGGAAAGACTGCTGAAGATTGGCAACGCGAAACGCGATGCCGCGATTCCTGCACCGGAAGCCGCCGCCGCCGCGGTGCTCGCGCAGGCGCTTTTGAACCACGATGCGTGCGTCGTGAAACGCTGACACTGCCCGGTATGAACGACCCGCTCCCACTCGCCACCACTCGCCGCCATTTCCTGAACCGCTTCGGCATGGGTCTCGGCGGAATGGCACTCGCGGACATGCTCGCGACTTCCGCGCAGGCTGCCCCGGCGCGTGACTTCGGCGTGCTCGGCAGGCCTCACTTCCCGCCGAAGGCGAAGCGGGTGATTTACCTCTTCATGTCGGGCGGGCCGTCGCAACTCGACCTCTACGACTACAAGCCGCTGCTGAATAAACGCAACGGCGAGCAGCTACCCGACTCGGTGCGCGGGGGTCAGCGGCTGACGGGCATGTCGGGCAACCAGTCGTCCATCCCGCTGGTGGGATCGCCGTTCAAATTTTCGCAACACGGCAAGGGCGGCGCTTGGGTGAGCGAGCTGCTGCCGCACACGGCGCGCATCGCGGACGATGCGTGTTTCGTCCGCTCGATGTTCACCGAGGCGATCAACCACGGGCCGGGCGTCACTTTCATGCAAACCGGCACGCAGATCGCGGGCAGGCCGAGCATCGGCGCGTGGCTCAGCTACGGGCTCGGGCAGGAGAATGCGAACCTGCCATCATTCGTCGTGATGATCACGAAAGGGAAAGGCGGGCAGCCGCTCGGATCGCACCTTTGGGGAAGCGGTTTTTTGCCGACCCGGCATCAGGGCGTGCAGTTTCGCGCGGCGAAGGATCCGGTGCTTTACCTCGGAAATCCCGACGGTGTGAGCGCGGACAGCCGGCGCATGATGCTCGATCGGTTGCGCGAATTGCATGAGCATCAACTCGAAGGAACGCCCGACGTGGAAATCCAGAGCCGTGTGGACAATTACGAGATGGCGTTCCGCATGCAGACGAGCATCCCGGACGTGACGGACATCTCGAACGAATCCGCCGCGACGCTCGACTCGTACGGCCCCGATGTGAAGACGCCTGGCACTTTTGCCGCGAACTGCCTGCAGGCGCGGCGGCTCGCGGAGCGCGGCGTACGCTTCATCCAGCTCTATCATCAGGACTGGGACCACCACGGCGGGCTGCCCGGCGCGCTGCCGAAAATTTGCCGCGAAACCGATCAGCCGGCGGCGGCGCTCGTGAGCGATCTGAAGGCGCGCGGGCTGCTCGATGACACGCTCGTGGTGTGGGGCGGCGAATTTGG
>JBBQJR010000218.1:0-5773 GCA_038326125.1 Chthoniobacterales bacterium | reverse complement strand
GCCTTTCTTGGAAAGTTTCATCTAAAGCAGACTGGATTACTTGGGATAATACGAATATGGAATCAAGAAAAACTTTGGGGGTTCTCGTTTACGTCCCCAATTTACCTATGAAAGAACCGATGACGCAGCTTTCACCGAAGCCGTTTGCGTGGAGTCGAACTCCCCGCGGGACGAAGCCGCTAGCTACTTCCTCCTTGGTGACAAAACAAACCGCCGTCACCGGGAAACCGGTGACGGCGGTTGAGAGTTTGCGTTGGCTGCTGACTTACGCGAGGAGTTCCGGAACGACCACACCGCCACGGACGATATCGATCGGGCGGTTGCCGGGAGCCATCAGGCGCTTGTCGGAGTTGATGCCGAGGCAGCGATAGACGGTCGTGGCCATGTTCTCGACGGTGAGGCCGTCCTCGGCCGGCTCGGCACCGGTCGGGTCGCTGGATCCGTGGACGTAGCCGCGCTTGAAGCCGCCGCCTGCGAAGGCAACAGAGAATACTTTCGGCCAGTGGTCGCGACCCGCGTTCTGGTTGATCTTCGGCGTGCGGCCAAAGTTTGCGTTGGCTGCTGACTTACGCGAGGAGTTCCGGAACGACCACACCGCCACGGACGATATCGATCGGGCGGTTGCCGGGAGCCATCAGGCGCTTGTCGGCGTTGATGCCGAGGCAGCGATACACGGTCGTGGCCATGTTCTCGACGGTGAGGCCGTCCTCCGCCGGCTCGGCACCGGTCGGGTCGCTGGAGCCATGGACGTAGCCGCGCTTGAAGCCGCCGCCTGCGAAGGCAACGGAGAATACTTTCGGCCAGTGGTCGCGACCCGCGTTCTGGTTGATCTTCGGCGTGCGGCCAAATTCGGAACTGACCATGACGAGTGTCTTATCCAGCATCCCACGACGGTCGAGGTCGGTGATGAGCGCGGCGAAGGCCTGGTCGAACTTCGGCAGCGTGCGCTGCATGCTGTTAGCGATGCCGGCGTGCATATCCCAGCCACCATACGTGAGGCTCACGAGCCGGACTCCGGACTCCACCATGCGGCGGGCCATGAGCATCCGCTGTCCGGCATCGTGCATGCCGTATTCCTCGCGGATTTTCTGCGGTTCGGCGGCGAGATTGAACGCCTCGCGGGCCTGCGGGCTGGAGACGAGCGAATAGGCGGCTTGGTAGAAGCCGTCCATCGCGGTGAGCGCGTCGCTTTTCTCAAGCGTGCGGAAATGCTCGTCCACCGTGCTGAGGATGCTCCGGCGGCGGTCAAAGCGCTCGTTGGTGATGCCGTTGCGCATGTTCAGGTCGCGCACGGTAAAGCCCTGCTGCGCCGGATCGCTACCGAGGCTGAACGGCCCGTAGGCGCTGCTGAGGTAGCCGGTGCCGGCAAATTCGTTCGGCTGGCTGGGCACGCAGACGTAAGGCGGCAGGCTGTTGCGCGAGCCGAGTTCGTGACTGATGACCGACCCGAAGGACGGATAATTAATTGCGGGCGATGGACGGTAGCCGGTGAACATGTTGTGCGTGCCGCGCTCGTGCGCCGCTTCACCGTGCGTCATCGAGCGGACAATGGTGAGCTTGTCGGCGATCTTCGCGGTCTTCTCGAGGTACTGCGAGAGTTTCACGCCGGGGATCGGCGTGTCCACGGTGCCGAGCGGGCCGCGGTATTCGATCGGCGAGAGGTGCTTCGGATCCCAGGTCTCCTGATGCGCGCAGCCGCCGGGAAGGTAGATGTGGATGAGCGATTCGGCGGTGGCCGGAAAGACATCGGTTTCGTTGGCGCGGAGCTTGAAAAGGTCGCCCATCGTGAGGCCGATGCCGCCTGCGAGGCCGGCATAGAGAAATTCGCGGCGGTTCACTTTGCGGAAGTGCGCCGGGTCTTCGTTCCAAGTTACAGGTTTGGTGTCGCTCATGGTGTGGTGGTGTTCAGGAGTTAGGTTTTCAGCGGGAAAAAGCAGCCCGTTGCTTGATGGGGGAATCCGTCCGCCGGGCGCTGCTTAGAAAAAAGATCGGCTCATTTCGCGGAGAAAAGCAGCACGCGTGCAGGGCGAGGGATGCGTCGGTAGCGCGGGCGTCCCGCCTGCCGTATTCCGCGTCCCGCGGAATACACTCGGACGTCTTTGTGCGTGACCACGTCGAGAGACGTCCGCCGGGTGCGGTGCGGGACGCACCGCACGGCAGGCGGGACGCCCGCGCTACCCGATGCACGCCGCTCCGCTCAACCGCGAAAATATTTCCCCGATGCGCCGCACGGTCTCGATGATTTCGGTGTGCGTCGTTCCTTTCCCGAGCGAGAACCGCACCGTCGCTTGGGCCAACGCGCGCGGCGCGCCCATCGCGAGCAGCACGTGCGAAGGCTGGATGCTGCCGACCATGCACGCCGATCCGCTCGAGGCGCAGATGCCCGCGAGGTCGAGATTGATGAGCACACTTTCGCCGTCGAGGCCGGGAAAGCTGACGTTCAGCGTGTTGGCCAGCGAGAGCGCCGGATCGCTGTTGCGCACGGCGGCGGGAAATGCAGCGCGAATGCCGTCCCAGAGTTCTTCGCGTCGCGGTGCGAGCCGTGCGGTTTCCCCGGCTGCGGCTGCCGCCGCAAGTTCCGCCGCGCGCGCCATGCCGACGATTGCGGCGACATTTTCCGTCCCCGGCCGCCGGTCGCCCTCATGGCTGCCGCCAAATGCGATGCGCTCAATCGCAATCCCGCCGCGCACGCGCAGCAGGCCCGCGCCTTTTGGTCCGGAAAATTTGTGCGCCGCAAACGAAATTGCGTCAGCATCGCACACGAGCGGTTCTTTGCCGAAAGTCTGGATCGCGTCGCTGTGAAAAAGCACGCCGTGCTCGCGGCAGAGCGCGGCGATTTCCGCGACGGGCTGGCGGATGCCGGTCTCGTTGTTCGCGGTCATCACGGAGACGAGCGTCGTCTCCGGCGTGATCGCGCGGCGCACGTCCGCGGGATCGAGCAGCCCGCGCGCATCCACGCCGAGCACCGTGAGCCGGAAGCCCTCACGCTTTTGCAAATGCTCCAGCGGATGCAGCACCGCGTGATGCTCGGTCGCGCAGGTAATGAGGTGCTTCCCGCGCACGGCGTGTGCGCGCGCCAGACCGAGCAGCGCGAGGTTGTTCGCCTCGGTGCCGCCGCCGGTGAAAATGATCTCGTGCGGCTTGCACCCGAGCAGCGCCGCGAGGCGATCGCGCGCATCGTCGAGCGCCGCTCGCGTCTCGCGTCCGGCGGCGTGGATTGAGGACGCGTTGCCGTGAAATTTTTCGAGGTACGGCCGCATCGCCTCCAGCGCCTCGGGCGCGAGCGGAGTGGTGGCGTTGTGGTCGAGGTAAATCATCGGCCCGCAGCATCCGATCCCGCCTGCGCGATGGCGAACCGTTTTCCCCGCACGCCGCGCCGTTTGGAAAAATCGCCCGCAAGTTTCCGACTGACTCGCCGAAAAATGCTGGCATCTTCCGCCGCTCTCATGCGCCCGAAATTTTCCGCCCCGTCGCTTCTCGCCTTTGTCGCCGCATCGTCCGTCGTGCTCGCGGCGGGCGGTTGCGCATCGAAGGAGGAACGCATCGCGGCGCGGCGCTGGGAAACCTCCGATGAACGCGCGACGCGGGAGGTCTTCCGCTCGGACTGGCTCTTGCCCTCGGTCTCGCGCGAGGACCGCGACTTTTTCTACGGCTCGTTTTTGAAAAACAGCAGCTACTGAACGCGCAGACGCAGGCGCAAAAATTTGCGTCGCGTGCTTTTCATCGGAGCGAAAATCGCGGCTGGATTTTTACGTTTCCGCGCCCCGCGCACACGACCTCAAATCATCCAGTCGTCCGCGACCTTCCGATCCTTTTCCAGCACGCGCACGCCCTGGCCCTCGGCGAGCACGAGCGAGCGCGCGGGCACGCTGTGCGTGAGGAAGACGCTCGCGCCGACCGTCGAGCCCGCGCCGATGATTGTGTCGCCGCCCATGATCGTCGCGTTTGCGTAAATCGTCACATGATCCTCCACGCTGGGGTGCCGCTTCTGACCGCGCAACGCCTGCCCGCCGGCGAGCGAACGCGCGATGAGCGACACGCCTTGGTAAAGCTTCACATGCGTGCCGAGGACGCTCGTCTCGCCGACGACAACGCCGGTGCCGTGGTCAATGAAAAAATGCGAGCCGATCTGCGCGCCGGGATGGATGTCTATGCCCGTGCGGCTGTGCGCCCACTCGGTCATCATGCGCGGGATGATCGGCACGCGCAGCGCATAGAGCACGTGCGCGCAGCGCTGGATCGCGATGGCCTCGATGAAAGGATATGACAGGATCACTTCCTCCGACGCCGCGGCCGCAGGATCGCCTTGGAAAGCCGCGTCCACATCCGTCTTCAAAAGCTCGCGGACCTGCGGAATCGCGCCGAGCAGATCGCGCGTGATTTTCAACGCACGCTCGTGCGGGCACTCGGGATCGCCGATGCGCAGGCTCTTGCAAATTTCCTCCGCGAGCCGCTCCGCGATCGTGAAGACGCGATGCGCCGTGACGCGCGCGAGATGCTGCGAATGAATCGGTTCCGCGTCGTGAAAACCGGGAAAAAGAAGCTGCAGCAAATCCTCGCAAATCGCCGCGACCGCGCGCTTCGAGGGCAGGTTTGCGCCGTCCACATGGTTGATGCCGCCGCCGGTCTCGTAAGACCGGAGGATCGCATCGGTCGCGGTGCCGAGATCGTGTTCCATCGCGCGGGAGTATGCGTGGTTCGGCGGAAAAGGAAACACCGCCGAAAATTTTCCAGACAGCGGCCCGTTTGTCCGGCTACGTTCGCAGCATGACCCGCCGGCCCAAAGACATTCCGCTGCTGTTCCCCGCCCCGGTGATCGAGGCGTACCTGAAGGACGGGGACCGGACGCTGATTCGCGCGATGTTGCAAAAAGCTACCTCAGAACGTGCTGAGATGCTGGCACAGATGAACCGCCTCTCCGTGAAAGCTCAAAGGGCGCGCACGGCAGCACTTTGAGTCATGGCCGCCGGTTTTAGGGCGCATGGATTTCTGCAGTGACCGGAAGACTCACGCTCTAACTTCCCCCGCGACAAAATGCCGCAAATCCCGCCGGAAATCATCGAGCAGATCGCTGCGGCGAATGACATCGTCGAGGTGATCGGCGGGTATTTTCCGCTGCGGCGGATGGGCGGGACTTTCAAGGCGCTGTGCCCGTTTCACAACGAGCGCACGCCGTCCTTCACCGTGAATCCGCACCGGCAGATTTTTAAATGCTTCGGCTGCGGCGCGGGCGGATCGGTCTTCCGCTTCGTGATGGATTACGAACACCTCGATTTCATCGCGGTGGTGCGCAAACTCGCGGACAAGGCGGGCATCAAAATCCCCGAGGCGGAGATGTCCCAGGCGGACTACGAGCAGGCCGGGATGCGCCGCCGGCTGCTCGCGCTGCACGCGGAGGCGGCGGAATTTTTTCATCAGCAGCTCATGCGCGGAAAGTCGGCGGACGCGGCGCGCGACTACATGAAAAAGCGCGGGCTGAGCGCCGACGTCGCGAAGTCGTGGAAGATCGGTTTCGCGCCCGATTCGTGGGATGCGCTGATCGCGGCGATGCACGCGCAGGGCTACTCGGATGAGGAACTGATCGCGGGCGGGCTCGTCTCGACCGGCGATGATGGGAGCAAAATGTACGATCGTTTCCGCGGGCGCGTGATGTTCCCGATTTGCAACGACACGGGCGAGGTGATCGCCTTCAACGGGCGCGTCCTATTTGCGGAGCAGAGCCCGGCGAAATACGTGAACTCGCCGGAGACGCCGCTGTTCATAAAGGGCAACG
>JBBQJR010000217.1:0-5811 GCA_038326125.1 Chthoniobacterales bacterium | reverse complement strand
AAATTTTTCCCCGGCTACATCGTCATGAACATGTGGCTGATCGACGAGAACAAGCAACTCGTGGACAAGACGTGGTATTTCATCAAGGAAACCACCGGCGTGCTCGGATTCGCCGGCACGAAGGATCGCCCAATCCCGATGATGCAAACGGAAGTGGACGCCATGCTCGCACAGGTCCGTGCCAGCGAGGAAAAGGCACGCCCGAAGGTCGAGTTCACCGTCGGCGAGATCGTGAAAGTCGCGGATGGTCCGTTCCAGAACCAGACCGGCGTCGTCGAGGAGATCGATCCTGAGCGCGGCAAGCTGCGCGTCAGCGTCAGCATCTTCGGACGCGAGACGCCCGTGGATCTCGAATACTGGCAGGTGGAGAGGAATGCATAAGTTGAGAGTTGAAGGTTGAGAGTTGAGAGGAACACCGCCGCCCACTTCGCCGCTTCAAACTCAAAGTTCAGCATTCAAATTTTCACCGCCGTCCCCGGATAAAACTTCCAACTCGAAACCTCCTCTCTCGACCGCGCGCAGCGCGCTGACAAACTCTCAACACTCAACTCTCAACTCACCCAATGGCCAAAGAAATCGTCGGTTCCATCAAACTCCAAATCCCAGCCGGAGCAGCCAATCCCGCGCCGCCGGTCGGTCCCGCCCTCGGTCAGCAAGGCGTGAACATTATGGCCTTCTGCAAGGAGTTCAACGCGCGCACCGCCAAGCAGTCGGGCGACATCCTCCCGGTCGTCATCACCGTCTATAAGGACAAGAGCTTCACCTTCATCACCAAGCAGCCGCCGGCCAGCTCGATGATCAAAAAGGCGCTCAATCTTGCGAGCGGATCGAAGGAGCCAAACAAGGTCAAGGTCGGCAAGCTCACGAAGAAGCAGGTCGAGGAAATCGCCAAGCGCAAGATGCCCGACCTGAACGCCCGCAACATGCCAGCCGCGATGAAGATCATCGCCGGCACCGCGCGCCAGATGGGCGTGGATGTCGAAGTCTAGTCGCCGAAATTGATTCCGAGGAAGGGCGGATGAAAGTCCGCCCTTTTTCGTTTTCGGAGGGACGCCGCTTGTCGGGCGGCGCGTCTTGATTCAGCATCGTGGTCGTGCGCGCTGCATTGCTTCTCACATTCTTGCTGCTGATGGCGGGCGAGGGGATTTGCGCGGAGGACTCGAGGCCGCGTCCGCTGATGAAGGACTTCATCGGCCTCAACGTTCACACCATAAAGTTCAAGCCGGAGTTATACGCGCCGGTCGCGCGTGTGCTGCGCAATTATCATCCGATAAGGTGGGACTTCGGCGATGACACGTCGGCGGCGACCACCTTTCCGTTCGCGGCGAATCGCGTGAATTGGGCGCAGCTTTACGGGAGTTGGAAGAAGGCGGGCTATCGCACGCACGCGTCGCTCCTGTTCGACGACATCGCGCCCGGCGCGTGGAAAAATCTCGAGCGCGATGCAACTGCGTATGGCCTCGCGTTTGCCAAGGCATTTGGCCCGTCTGCCAAGGAACCGCTGCTCGAAGCGGCGGAAATCGGCAACGAGCCCGGGAAGTATGACGACGCCACCTATCGCAATCTTTTCGCGGCGATGGCGCGCGGTGTTCGCGCGGGGGATCCGAAAATGCAGATCGCGACATGCGCGGCGAATCTCGGGCCGAGCGGGCGCTACTCGAAAAGCGTGGACTGCTTTGCGGGATTCGAAGCGCTGTGGGACATCCTCAACATTCATTGCTATGCGGAAGTCGAGCCGTGGCCCACGTGGCGGCGCAGCTACCCGGAAGATACCGCGACGAAGTTTGTCGAGAACATCAGCTACGTCCGGAAATGGCGCGACGAATACGCGCCGACGAAGGAACTGTGGGTCACGGAATTCGGCTACGACGCCTCCACGAAACCGCCGCCGCCGACGGGCGATTTTGCGAAGTGGCAGGGCTCCACCGAGGAGCAGCAGGCGATGTGGTCCGTGCGGTCGTTTCTCGTGCTGGCGCGACTCGGCGTGAATCGCGCCTACCTCTATTTTTTCAACGACAACGACGAACCGCACGTCCACAGCAGCAGCGGCATCACGCGCAATTTTTCGCCCAAGCCCGCCTTCCACGCGCTCGCGTGGCTGCAGCGTTCGCTCGGCGAATACCGTTTCGTCCGCGTCGAGCGCGAGGATGCGGAGGAATGCTACGCGTACGAATTCATGCACGGCTCACAGCCTGCAAAGCGCGCATTGGTCGTGTGGCGTCCGACGGGCGAGGGGAGAGTCGTGCGGCTTTTCCACGACCCGTTGCGCGTCGTGCGCGCGGAACGAATGCCGCTCATCGCGGGCGATGCGGAGAAGGTGGAGGTGCGCCAGGAAATCGAAGGCTACCTTGCGGTCGAAGCGAGCGAACGCCCGGCGATCATCTGGCTGGAAAAGCCGTAGCGTGGAGTGCCGTGCGGCCTCGCCGGCTTCCCAAGGCGTCCGCCGAAAAATCACATCACGGTGCGATCGTGCCGCGGGACCCTGCAAACGGCCGACGAGGACGCACGGCGCTCAAAGAGGGACTGCGTTGCGCTATGGCGACTCCGCTTCCACCGCGACCGCTTTGCGCGCGACATTTGCCACGTAGCGCAGCACCACCACCGCGGCGATGCCGCCCACGCCGAGGAAGACGTATTCGAGCGGATGATGCGGCCGCCCTTTTCCGACGAGGGAGGCGAGGCTGCCTTGCGCCGTCGAGCCCATCCACACGAAGAGGCTGTTCGCCGGAATGATCGCCGCGCAGGTCGCCGCGAGATACGGCCAGAAGCGCACGGGCGTGAGGCCGTAGCAGTAATTAGCGAGGCCGAACGGGATCGGCACGAAGCGCAGCAACGCAATGATCTTCCAGCCTTCGCGTGCAACGGCGCTGTCAATCATGCGGAACTTTTCATTCGTGCCGAGCCATCGGGTCACGGCGGCGCGGGCGAGGTGCCGCGTGATCAGGAAGTTGATGCTTGCGCCGATCGCGCAGCCCAGCATCAGCCCGAGCGAGCCCTGCGTGAATCCAAAGAAAAATCCAAACGCCATGCCGAGCGGCGCGACGGGCACCATCAGCATCTGCGCGAGCACGAAGATGCCGGCGAACGCAAAGATGCCGAGGCCATGCATGTCCTGGATGCTTTGCTGCAGGTGTTCGAGAAATTGGACGAGGTGTTCGAGCATGTGCGGGGAAATCTAGCGGCGCGCAGCCGCGTGGCGATATGGGAGATTGGATCCGGTTTGCCCCGCGCGATGGCGCGCACGAGGCGGGCGCGCGGAGCACAGATTTTAATTCTGTGCGGCCAGGGCAGTCCCGGCGCGAGGCTCGTGCCGGCGGGAGCGTGCGCTTGAACGGTCGCCCGCCGCACACATGGCAAACCTTTGCTGCGACGCACCACGCGCAGCGTCACTCGTCCTGCTCCCCCCATGCCGCGATCGCGGCTACGGCTGCAGCAGGTAGGCGAGGAGGTCGGCAAAATCGTTTTCGGAAATGATCGCGTCGAGTCCGCCTGGCATCAGCGACTGCCCGGAGGTGAGCTGCGATTTCATCTCGGCGCGCGGGACGGTGAGGATCTGGCTGGCGGCATCCGTGACGCTCAGCGAGTCGGCGGTTTCACGGAGGTTGATGCCGGCGAGCGTGCGTCCGTCTTTCGTCTCGATGATCGTCTGGCGGAAAGCCGCGTCCACATTCCTGCTCGGATCGAGGATGTCCTCGGCGAGCCGTTCCGCGCCGCGCGCGCCGATGCCGTCGAGGTTCGGTGCGAGGCTCGCGCCCTCGTCGCGGAATTTGTGGCACGCGATGCAGTTTGCGCGGAAAATTTCGCCGCCGTGTTTCGCGTCGTTTTTGCGGTTGCGAAATGTGGTGACGCGCAGCGTGATCAGCGCCTCGAGGCGCGCGTCGTCGGGTGGGAGATTTTTCGTGAGCGACGCCGCGCGGTCGCGCAACGCTTGCGCGCGCTGATTTGCGAGTTCGGAAACGGAGGCGTTGCGTAGCACGGCGGGGGCGACTTTTCCCTGATCGATCAAGGCGAGCAATTCGCCGAAGCCGGCGTCGCTTCCCGCGAGACCGCGCGCGAGGACGGGCGTGACGCTCCCCGACGCGGCGGGCAGCGCGGCGGTGGCCAGCGCGATGTCGCCGCGCGTGCTGATGAGCCCGGCGGCTTTGAGCGCGAGCGTGCTGTCGGTCCCATCGGCGACGGCGCGCGCGAGCACTTCGGCCACGCCCGGCAAATTCGCGAGCGCGGCGAGGGCGGCGGCGCGGCGCGATCCGGCGATGCGCGGCACGCGATCGATCAGTCTGCGCAGCGGCGCAAATTTTTCAGCGTCCTCCGAGTCGTGCAGCGCGGCGATGGCGCGATCCTGCTCGGCGGCGGCGGTGCTTTCGAGGCCGGCGAACAGCGTCCGCTGCATCCACGCGTCCGCGCTTTTGGGCAGCGTGAGCTTGCGTTTGCGCGCGGCTCGGCTGAGGCCGTCGGCGAGGGCGAACTGCTGCGCGAAAGGTGCGGCCCGCAATTTTTCCACGACCAGCGCGAGTTCGCCGATCTGCGCGACCGGAAGATATTGCGCGACGTGGCCGAGAAATTCACCGGCCCGCGGCGATTGGAAATCCAAGTCGGTGAGTGCGCGCAGGAGAAATGCGGCGGACTCCGGCGACGGCACCGCGAGCGAGACTTCCGCAAGCAGCGTCGCGCTCGCCGGTGGGAACGGATTGGGGAGCGCGGCGTAAATTCCGGGCGACTGCAATTGCTCGCGCAGGGCCACGCGCAGCGCGTGTTTCAGCTCCAAATCCGCGCCGCTTTCCGCGGACTCTGCGAGCGCTGTGAGCGGCGCAACATTTTCCGCCGTTGGATGCCGCGCGAAGGTCTGCACGATCGCGCGCTGCACATTTGCCGACGAGGTGGCAAGCCGCTCGCGCAACATTTTCGCAGCCGCGGGTGGCAGGGATGCGCGCTCGCCGAAAATGCGTGCGGCCTGCACGGCGACTTCGTCGTTCGACGACGCGAGGGCGGAGGTGAGCGTCGCGGGAGAGAGCCGACCGGTGCGTTCAGCGACCCACAGCGCCGCCGGCTGTGCAGCCGTCGGCGCGCCGTCGAGAAGCGGCGCGACCGCCCCCCCCCCCCGCTCCGCGCGCGACGAGTTCGTTTGTGGCGAGCAGACGGACGGTGAGATTGGCGTCGCCGAGCTTTTCGACGAGCGGCGCGGTGGCAAGCGCGCGGAGGTTGGGCAGCGGCGTGGCGGGCGCGTCCATTTTCTCGCCGCGCCAGACGACGCGCCAGATGCGGCCATGCGCGTGATCGCGCCGCGGGTCGAGCAGCGGGTGCTCGTAGTGGCCGATGATCGGGTTGTAAAAATCGCCGAAGTAGAGTGCGCCGTCGGGGCCGAGCTTCACCTGCACGTGGCGGAACCACGGGTCGTCGCACGTCAGGAAATCCGGCTCGCGAACCGCCATCGGCGTGCTGCCGTGCCACTCGAAACGGTCGCGATTGATGCGCTGCGTGACGGGATTTCCGATGAACACATTGCCGCGAAATTCGGCGGGAAATTTGTCGTCCGCATACCACGCGATGCCGGCGATGGCGCTCGAGCCGTGGCTGTCGTTCGTGATCGCGGGCGCGAAGCCGAGGCCGTCGTGATCCTTTCCGATGCCCTCGTAATGCGCGCCGGGCAGCAGCAGATACACGGGCTTCGAGTGCGAGTCCGCGGCGTAAAAATTTCCGAGCCAGTCCACCGTGAGACCGAAGGGATTCGTCTGCCCGTGCGTCACGATTTCAAACTGCGAACCGTCGGGGCGGAAGCGGTACGTGTTGCCGCTGTCGAGCACCGTCACGCGG
>JBBQJR010000216.1:0-5840 GCA_038326125.1 Chthoniobacterales bacterium | reverse complement strand
TCCCGCGACGCCAGACCTCGTCCTTTCAGCGCGTTTGGTCGCCGGGAAAAGCGTCGGGCGTGCTGGTGTTTTTTTGGACGATGATTTTCTGGGGCACGACGCAGGCGGTGCTGTGGTTTTCAATCAAACAGCCCGCGACGAACCCGCTCGATCTCCTGCAGCTCGACCCGCAAAAATTTTCCGACGACCACGAATACTGGCGGCTGTTCAGCTACCAGTTTCGGCACGCGAATGCGTGGCACTTTTTCGCGAACCTGCTCGGGCTCTGGTACGCGGGCCGCGAGATCGAGCCGATCGTCGGACGCGTGAATTTCCTCTGGCTCTGCCTGCTCGCAAATGTGCTCGGCGGCGCGGCGAGCATGGCGGCCGGCGGCGGCGTGGCGGTCGTGGGATTTTCCGCGGCGGTCGCGGCGGTAGTCTCGGCTTACGCGACGGTGATGCCGGAGCTCGAGACAGGCGTTTCTTTCTTCCATCTTTTCCCGCTGCGCTTCCGCGCAAAGTATCTCGCGTTCGCGATGATCCTCTTCGCGACGGGCTGTGTCGTCACCGGCACCTGTGCGGAAATCGGGCCGGCCGGAATTCTCACCGGGAGCGTGCTCGGCTGGGCATGGGCGCGGAGACTGGGGTTCGGAAATCCGCTGTGGTTTCAGCGGCGTCGGTTCGAGCGGGAGCAGCGCGAAATGCGGATGGAGCGGATGAGCGCGGAGGATTTCATGCGCATGGAGATGGATCCGATTCTGGAAAAAATCGGCGTGCAAGGAATGGCGAGCCTGAGCCGCGCAGAGCGCAAGGTGCTCGAACTGGGGCGTGACAAACTCGTCGCGCGGATCGCCGACGAGGACTGAAAGCGAAGCACGCCGCCGTGCCATTTTTCGGTGCTG
Organism: Chthoniobacterales bacterium; assembly: GCA_038326125.1. Classification (GTDB taxonomy): domain Bacteria; phylum Verrucomicrobiota; class Verrucomicrobiia; order Chthoniobacterales; family Chthoniobacteraceae; genus SXWH01. Next base: position 4,959 of record JBBQJR010000216.1, on the reverse strand, counting down.
GCGGATCGGTTTTCCGCCGATAGCCTCCCGCGCACAATGCACTGGCAGCCTTCCGAAAGTCCTCTCCCGCCCGAAGCCGATGCACCGTCCGGGACGGACAGATGGATGCGCCCGCTCTACTGGCTGGCGGGCGCGCGCTGGGAGACGCTGCGGCATTGTCCCGCGACGGAACGCGAGCGCGTCGCAGTGCTCGGCAGCACCGTGCTGATCCCGACGATCATGTCCTTTCTCGGCATGATTTTTTACGCGAAGAGCCGCTTCGCCGAGCCTCCGTGGCTCGCCGTGCTCGGCATCGCGCTGGCGTGGGCCTTCGTGATCATGAATACCGATCGCATCCTGCTCGCGACGTACCGGCCCTTTCAGCCGTGGTGGCGCAAGCTGATGCAGGTTGTCTTCCGCTTCGCGCTTGCGGGGGTGGTGAGCGTGGCGATTGCGTTTCCCTTTTGCCTCGACCAGTACCGCTCCGCGATCACGCATCGCTACCAGACGGAGATGCAGGGCAAGCTGAACAATCTGCGCGAGGAGGAGGCCGCGAGGCGCAAGGAACTCGCCGTGTCGCTGCAAAAAATCCGCGACGACGAGGCTGCGTCGCGCAAGCAGCTCGGCGATGATTTTGCCAAGAAGCGCGACGCGCTCATGGCGCAGCTTCCCGAGTTGCAGAAGGCGATCATCAACACCGAGTCGTACGCCGATGAGCGCATGGAGGAGGAGCGCAAGAAGGCTGGCGAGCCGGACTTTGTCGCGCCCGCGAGCGGCGCGACGCGCGCGGTGATCGCGCAGATCGAGGCACAAAAGGAAACGCTCGCGAAGGTGAAGACGGAACTCGACGGGCGGCAGGATCTGCACCGCCGCCTCGTCGAAGCCATCGCGCGCGAGGCGCTCGGGCAGCCGAATGAATTCTATCCCGAAGTAAAGAAGGCGGGCGACGGCCCGCGTTTGAAAGACATGCAGGCGCGCGACCGCGCCACCGTCGCCGAAGTGCGGCGGCTGGAAAGCTCCGAGTCCGCACAGACGGCCGCGCTCCTCGCGAACGACCGCCAGCTCGCCGCCGCGCGGCTCACCGACAAGAACGCGTATCTCGACGCGCTCGGCGGAAAGCGCGCCGCATTCGTCGAGGAAGCGAAGGAAAAGGAGCGCATTCGCAAGGAGCGCCTCGACAAAGTCACCGAGGAAATCACTGCGCTGGAAACCGAGCAGCCGCGCCTGCTCGCGCGCCTCGCCGACCAGACGGCTGCGCTGGAAGGGGAGCAGGCGAGCGCCGTGAAGCGCGCCGATGAAAAATACGTCCCGCACCTCACGCGCCTCGAGCGCAAGATGAGCGGCGTGCTCGATCCGATGGAGGAAACCATCGGGCTCTACCGCGTCATTTTCCTCCCCGCGCCGGATGCCGACGAAACCGAGCGCGGCGAGCAGGGTAAAAAATGGATCGCCGGCATGTTCCAGTTCCTCGTGATTTTTGGCACGCTCTTCGTTTTGGATCTCGTGCCCATCATGGCCAAAATTTTCAGCCGCCCGGGACCGTACGATGTGCTCGTCGAGCACCCCGAATTTGTCGCGAACGCGAACCTGCGCGCCTTTCGCGCAAAATACGGCGAGCACGCGAGCGACTGGGCCGCCTTCGGTATGTCCGACGATCCGACCGCGCGCCGCCTGCTGGTCAGCCATCCGCGTGAGCGCGACGATTCCGCGCGGGGCACGTAGGTGCCCTCATTTCGCCACGTTTTTCTTCCCATCGCGCACTCGCGCGGTAGCCTCCGCGCCCTCCAACTCCACGACGAATGCAGGAATACAAAGTGAAACTCGAGGTCTTCGAGGGGCCGCTCGATCTGCTGCTCTATCTCATCAAGCGCGACGAGGTGGACATCCACGACATCCCGATCGGCCACATCACGAAGCAGTACCTCGATTTCATGGAGCTTTTCAAGATGCTCGACCTCGATGTGGCGGGCGAATTCGTGGTCATGGCGGCGAACCTCATCTACCTCAAGAGCCGCTCGCTGTTGCCCGTGAGCGTGCAGCCGCCGGACGAGGAAACCGACGAGGCGGACCCGCGCTGGGAACTCGTGCGGCAGCTTCTCGAGTACAAGAAATTCAAGGAGGCCGCGGGGCATTTGCACGATCGGGAAATGGCGCGCGAGGGCGTATTCCCGCGCGTGGTCGCGGCGGAGGAAAATGCGGAGCGTCCGCTCGGCGAAGTGTCGGTGTTCGACCTCATCAATGCTTTCAACAAGATCCTCAAGCGCATCGAGAGCAAGAAGGAAGACCTGCGCGAAATCTTCGAGGAGAACTTCACCGTCTCCGACAAGATTGATCTGATTTTGAAAATGGCCGCGCCGGGCGTGGCGCTGAAATTCACGGAACTGTTCACCGACGCGGCGTCCCGCTCGGAAGTGGTGATCACGTTCCTCGCGCTGCTGGAATTGATCCGGCTGAAGCAACTGCGCTGCGTGCAGTCCGAGGCGTTCGGGGAGATTGAACTCACGCGCGTCTAACCTGTCCCAATCGCGATGACGCTGACGATCAAACATGCCGTGGAGGCGCTGGTCTTTGCCTCGCCCAAGCCGATCACGCTGGAGGAGATCGCGAAGGCGATTCGCGGCGCGGCGGTGGAGACCGAGATCTTCACGGTGCAGCCGTTGAGCGAAGTGAAGGAGGCCGATGTGGCCGCGGCGCTCGAGGAGCTGAAGGCGGAATACGCGCAGCAAGAGCGGGCCTTTCAAATCAGCGAGCAGGTGAATGGCTGGTCCATGACGACGGTGAAGGACGCGGCGGATTTTGTGCGGCAGCTTTACCCCGAGGCGAAGCCCACGCGGCTGAGCGGTCCTGCGCTCGAGACGCTGGCGATCATTGCCTACCGGCAGCCCGTCACGCGCGCCGACATGGAAGCAGTGCGTGGCGTCGCGGTGGATGGCGTGATGCAGGTGCTGCTCGATCGCAGCCTCGTGAAAATCATCGGTCGCGCCGAAGTGCCGGGCCGCCCGCTGCTTTACGCGACGACGGAATATTTTCTGCAGCACTTCGGGCTGAAGCATGTGGACGAGCTGCCGAACGCGGACGAACTGCGCCGCGTGACGCTGCCCAAGGCGGAAATTCCCACGGAGGAAAAATCCGCGCCGCCGACGACGGAATCCGACTCGGAAAAGTCAGGCGAGCCTGCGGCGGAGGCGGAAGCGCAGCCGGAAAATCCGGCGGGCGAGCTGCCCGCCGCGATCGCTGAGGATTCGGTGCCCGCGGACGAGGATGTTGCGGCCGCCGAATTGCAGGCGGAGACCGCGGAAGTTCAGCCCGGCGACGCGGAGCCCACGCCGGAAATCTGATCGCCCATGGACCTTCCCGAAATCCGCAAAAAGATCGACGCCGTGGATGAGCAGATCATCCGGCTGCTGAACGACCGGTCGGACCTCGTGCATGAAGTCGGCGTGATCAAGAAGGCGCAGGGTCTTCCTCTTCATGTTCCAGAGCGTGAGGAGCAGGTGCTGCGAGCGCTTGCTGCGAAGGCGCAAGAAATGAACAGCCGCCTACCCGAAAGCAGCATCCGCGCGATTTATCGCGAAATCATGGCGGCAGCATTGGAACTGGAGCAGATGCTCGACTAAACCGTCGCCGTGGGGCGAGTCGTGCCGACGGCTTGGAATCCACCAAGCGCGGGTGCGAGCCGCGCATCAATCCCGAGCTTCATGATTGGTAACGATCCCGGACCGGGAAACAGCCCACATCATACACATGGCTGGCCACCGATTTGGCAGCCTGCAGGGCCGACTGGACGGATGACTCGCCGGTGCTTCCCTTGATCTCAATTAAAAACCGGTAGGTGTTAGGTTCCCCAATGATCGGACGGGACTGGATCCGGGTAAGATTCACAAGATTACTCGCGAACGGATCTAGAAATCGGCATAGGCTGCCCGGATGATTCGGCAATCCCACGACCAGCGCCGTTTTTGCAGCGCACGCGGCATCCTGCCGCGCATGACCGACGACGTAGAACTGAGTGACATTGGGAATGTCCTACAAAATGGGATATTCGATCACATCCAATCCGTCCAGTTCCGCATTCACGATGGGACCGATGGCCGCGGCGTTTTTATCTTTCGATGCTTCCTCCGCGGAGATCGAAGTGCTAGCGCAGGCAACCGTTTTCGCCGCCGGGTAGTTGGCTTTCAAAAAAGGTTCACAGTGTTGCAGCGGCGCAAAATGACTGAACACCGTCCGGATAACCTCTCCTTTGCGACCGAGAAGCGCGAGTCTGACATCGATCGACAACTCTTCCTCAATGATCACCGAAAGGGCATTGTCAATGATGCCATCCACGGTCGGAACAATGAGGCCGCCGGATGAATTTTCAATCGGGACAATTCCTTTGCCCCGTTCATGAGTGTTCAGGAAATCGAAAACCTCCGGCACACTCCGAAACGGGACGAGAGGGTTTTTCGGATACCGCTGCTTTGCCACCATGTGTGCGAAGCTTCCCTCGGGGCCGAGATATGCGACTTCAGAACTGTGGAGGGAATTCAGCGTTGCGGGCATGAAAGAAAAAGGACGGATGTAAAGAAAAGGCGGAATCCGCGCGGATGCAATGCGGCACGGGTGTGGATGTCAACGGCTAAGCCGGAAGAGTGCCAGAGGCACGGAATCGTGGGCATGGAAGGCATGCTGCAAAATCGGGAGATGAAGCATAGGTGCGCTCATTTCTCGGTCAAGTGACAACGTTTGTTCCACTTTCCCTTTGCCAAACCCTCGACCGCTCGGGTGTGCTCTGCGCATGAGCAAATCCCTCTTTGATCTGACCGATGAAGTCGCAGTCGTCATCGGTGCCACCGGTGTTCTCGGTGGCGCGCTGGCGGACGGACTCGCCGCCGCGGGCGCGAAAATCGCGGTGCTCGGGCGCAATGCGGAGCGCGGGCAGGCGCGCGTGAAGGCGATTCGCGCGGCGGGCGGGATGGCGGAATTTTTTGCGGCGGA
>JBBQJR010000215.1:0-5887 GCA_038326125.1 Chthoniobacterales bacterium | reverse complement strand
GGTCAGCTCATAGACGACCTGCACTTTCAGCGTGCCGGGGTAGCCTTCCTCGCCATCGGGACTTGTGAGGGAAAAGCGCACGCCGTTGATTTTGCTGAGTTGCACGCCGTCCCAGTTTTTCTTGTCAAAGCCCTTGAGGCCGCCGTGCAGGTGGTTCGCGCCGTTGTTCACCGCGAGCGTGTAATCCTTTCCATCGAGCGAAAATTTCCCCTTCGCGATCCGGTTGGCATAGCGGCCCGCGATCGCGCCGAAATATGGATGCGCGCCGAGGTAGCCGTCGAGCGAGTCGAAGCCGAGCGTCACGTCCGCCATTTTTCCCGCGCGATCCGGCACCTCCATGCTCACGAGTGTCGCGCCCCAAGTCATCACGCGCGCCTTCAGCCCGCGCGCATTGGTGAGCGTGAAAATCTCGACCGGCTCGCCTTCCTTCGTCTTGCCGAAGACTTCGCGCTGCTCGTCGGCGTGCGCGATTCCGAGAGGGGAGAAGAGGCCGAGACCTAGGGCAACGGCGAAGGCGGCGGGGCGCAAAAGTGTGTTCATCGGGGAGAATGTGGAGCTTTGCGAAAAGCCCGCGGCTCCGCGGCGAGTCAATCCGAAAGCCGACGTTCGCATTCGAGAAAACGCAAACCCGGATACGCGGCGTTGCGGAACTCCGCCCGCCTCTGCCCTAAATTTTCAGCCGCACGCCGGCGGCGATTTTTGCGCGTCTGCGCGCCTAGCCCTGCAGACGATAAACGATGCGCGCCTTCGACAGATCGTAAGGCGACATTTCCAGTTTCACACGGTCGCCCATGGCGAGGCGGATGAAGCTTTTGCGCATGCGACCGGAGATGTGCGCGAGCACGAGGTGCTTGTTCGCGAGCTCTACGCGGAACATGGTTCCGGCGAGGACGGAAGTAATTCTTCCCTCGATTTCGATGACATCGTCTTGAACAGGCATTTGTATTTTTGGGTGATGCGCTTCGCCCGCTGGTCGGCGGGTTGAAGGGCCGGGACAGTCGCCAGTTTTTGCAAAAGCGCAAGCCTTTCCCGCCTCGCTCGCGCGCTCAGAATCGGACGTAAATCCGCCGCCGATGCAGCCACCACGCGAGCAGGATTCCGAGCATGGTCGCCACCGCCGCGTGGGGCAGCCCCGGTCGCGGGCCGACGAGGCGATCCGCGAGTTGGTTGAAATTCATGATTTGTGCGGCGAGGTAGATGGCGATCGGGTTCAGGCCGATCCAGATGAAAGGTGCGGCCCACGCGCGAATTTTCCGCACCTCGATGATCTGATGAAACGCGCCGAGGAGAATCGCGCTGCAGCCGCACGCGAAGAGCACGAACGACGACGTCCACAGCCTTTTGATCATCGGAAATGGCACCGACCACGCGAGGCCGAGCGCGAGCAGCACCGCGCCGCCCGCGACGAGCAGCAGCGATTTGCGCGAACCTTCCGCGTGCGAGGTGCGCAGGAAGATTCCGGCGAGCACGCCGAGCAGGCAGTTCGCGATGGCGGGCAGCGTGCTCAGGATCCCCTCGGGATCGTGGTCGCCGTCATATTTTTTTCCCGGCAAAAATTGCGCGTCGAACCAGTTCACGATGTTGTGCCCCTCGCGCAGATCGTCGGCGATCCCGCCGGACGCGGGCACGAATGCGAGCAGCGCCCAGTAGCCGAGCAGCAGCGCGACGCACGCCGCCAAAAGCCCGCGCGCGCCGAGCCAGAGCGAGAGCAGTCCCGCGCCGAGCGACGCGAGCGCGATGCGCTGCAGCACGCCGAGCCAGCGCACGCCCTCGAGTCCGTGGCTGAACCCGCCGGAATAAAAAATACCGATGATGAACAGCACGACCGCGCGGACGATGAGTGATCGCGCGGCGGCGGCGCGACCATGCTGCGCGACTTTTCGCGGCAGCGAAAGCGCGAGCGACACGCCGGCGATGAAGACAAACATCGGGAAGACGAGGTCGAGAAAATGGAAACCGTCCCACGGCGCGTGCTCGAGCTGATCGGTGACGATGTCCACCGCGCGCGAATCGCCGAGCGTTTTCACCGCGCGATTCAGCGCGCCGCCGCTCATGATCCAAAACATGTCGAAACCGCGCAGCGCATCGAGGCTCGTGAGGCGCGGGGCGGGGGATTCGGATTCGGCCATCGGGCGAGCGTGGCGGTTCGCCGCCGTGCTGGCAAATGCCGAGCGCTATTTCGCGGGTGCCGTGCGCAGTTCCTTCGCGAGCCGCGGGTCGGTTCCGGGAAGTTCCTTCATCACGAGTTCGGCCATGGCGCGCGCGCCTTTTTCGTTGAAGTGCGTGAAGTCGGTCGGCGAATTCGCGAGTTCCGGGCAGCGCTCTTTTCCGAACTGCTGAAACAGCGCGCCGCTCGTGACGTGCAGATCGATCACCGGCACTTTTTTCTCCGCGGCGACGGCTTTCATCGCGTCGGCGTACGGCTGCAGGATGTCGCTCATTTTTCCCGCCGCGTCGAATGTGCGGCGATGCATCGGCGTGATGAAAACCGGCGTCGCGTGCGCGGCGCGCGCTTCATCCGCGTAACGCCGGAGGAAGTCGCGGTAGTCGGTCGCCGCGTCCGTGGATTCGGGCTTCGCCGGGCCGTGCAAATCGTTGTGGCCAAATTGAATCAGCACCACGTCCGGCTTCTCCGCGAGCGCGCGCTTCCAGCGGCCCTCGGCGATGAAGGTCTTCGTGCTGCGCCCGCTCGCCGCGTGATTCGCGACGCGCACGCTGTCGGAAAAATGTTCCGCGATGAACTGACCCCACCCGCGGCACGCGTGCTCGGGCGGATAATCGCAGACGGTCGAATCGCCGATGATCACGATCGTGAGCCGCGCGGGGTCGGCGGATTTTGCGGCGGTGAGCATCGCGACGAGCGCGAGGAAAATGAGGAGCGTGGGGTGTTTCATAAAGCGGGGAGCGGGACGGCATCCGGCGCGAGCGCGGCGAGGTCGCCACCCGGCGCGGAGATGACACGGACGTGCGGGCCATGCGGTGCCCAAATCGCGGGATCCGTCGGCCCAAAAAGCAAGGTGCTCGGCGCGCCTGCCGCAGCGGCGATGTGCGAAATCCCGGTATCGTGGCCGAAGTATGCGGCAGAGCGCGCGAGCAGCGCGGCGAGCGTCGGCAGCGGGAGATTGCGCGCGACGAGCGGCCGGTGGACGGCGAGCGATTTTGCGAGGATGTCGAGCACCGCGATGTCCGCCTCGCCGCCGATGAGCAGGAGTCGCGCGCCCGCACTCGCCAGGCGATCCGCGAGGCGCTGCCAGTTTCCGGCGGGCCAGTTTTTGCGCGGGCTGCCCGAGCCGGGATGGATGGCGACGAGCGGGCGAACTGCGTGCTCGTCGGACGTCGCGATTTGACCGACGACCCGCCTGTCAGCCTCCGGCAGGCGGGTCGCCTGCCCCACTTCGGCGAGCCACGCGCTCGCTGCGGCAGCGCTGTTTTCGTCGGGAAAAAGCGGCGTCGTTTTTTCATCAAGGAAGATCGCCATGCGCTCGAGGCCGCGCGCGAGCTGCACGCTGGCGTGCTGCTCCCCGGTGATTTTTTCGTACACGCCCAGGAAGTTTTTCACGCCCGCGCGCGCGAGGTTCTCGGCGAAAATTCCGTCCGGATCGAACAGCCAGCTCACGACCTGCTGGAAGCCCGCGAAGTACGCGCACATTTCCGGCGCAAGCGCCGCGCCGCGCGCGAAGAACGCCGCGAGCGGACCGTACTCGATGCTGCGCACCGCATCCGCGTACGCCGTGCCCGGCGCGGGTCCGCCGTGCAGCGCGATCTCGGCGATGTGGCGGTAGCCGAGGACCTCGAGATGGCAGTGCGGCAACGTCTGCCGCAGCATCCGAATCGCGGGCAGCGTTAGCACGAAATCGCCAATCGCGCCCCCTCGGATGACGAGCATGCGCGGCTTGCTGCCGGAATCTTTGACCGTGGGATTCATCGTGCCTTCGACACCATCGCGACGTTCGAGGTGCCGGGTAGGATACCCGGCACGGCGGGTTAAAACCCGCCCTACGCTCACATCAGATTCGCGGCGACTTCCGCCATCTCGCTGCGTTCGCCCTTGAACAAATTGATGTGCGCCATCCACGGCTGGCCTTGCAGGCGGTTGCGCGCATAGACGAGGCCGTTTGTGTGGGCGTCCACGTACGGGTTGTCAATCTGCCCGAGGTCGCCGATGAGGATCATTTTGCTGCCTTTTCCCATGCGCGTGATGAGCGTCTTCGCCTCGTGCGGCGTGAGCTGCTGCGCCTCGTCCACGATGAAGACGGCGTTCGGAATGCTACGCCCGCGGATGTGCGTGATGGCCTCGATCTCCAGCCGCCCGCTTGCGGTCAGGTGTTCCCATGGGCGCATCGCTTTGGCCGGGCCGTTTTGTAGCGAAGAATTTTGCGGCGCCTGCTGCGGGCGTTCGTCGGACTTGCGCTGGCTCTGCCGCTTGTTCTCGAATTGCTCGGGACGGCGCGGACGCGTGAGCAGGAGCTCGAGCGCATCGAATGCAGGCTGCACCCAAGGCTGCATTTTTTCCTCCAGCTTGCCGGGGAGGAATCCGATGTCGCGGCCGGTCGGCATGATCACGCGCGTGATCAGCATTTTTTCATACACGCCCGTCTGCACCTGCTCGAGCGTCGCGCCGACGCTGAGGAGCGTTTTGCCGGTGCCCGCTTTTCCGTACACGGTCACGAGCGTGATCGCGGGATCGTAGAGCGCATCGAGCAGGAAACGCTGCCCGAGGTTCAGCGCCGCGAGCGTGCGCCCGTTGCGGATCGCGATGCGGTCGCGGCGGAGCTTGTGCAGTTCGCCGCCGACGACGTGCCGCGCGGGGATGGCGTGCGTGGGCTCCTCCTCGTTGCGCAGGAGCACGTAGTGGTTCGGGTGAAAATCCTTCGCCTCGGGGATGACGATTGTCTCCTGGCTCGCGTACGCCTGCAGCGTGTTCGGCTTCACGTCCAGCGTCTCGTACTCCTCCTCGCTGCGGCGCATCGTGAGGCGGATGTCCACGTCCTCCACGCGGTCCGTGCGGTAGTCCTGCGCCTCCATGCCGAGCGCGCGGGCTTTCAGCATCATGTTGAGATCCTTCGTGACGAGGATAACGGATCCCTTCTCCGCATCCGCGACTCCGCACGCGGCGGCGAGGATGCGGTTGTCCGGCAGCGTGAGGTCGGCAAAAAGATCGCGCAGCGCGTGGAAGCGCGGCGAGTCGCTCACGAGCTGCCAGCCATCGCCGTCGAAGCGCGCCGTGGGATTGATGCACACGCGCAGGGTGCCGCCATTCTCCAGCTTCACGCCCGCCTGCATGTCGCTCGGATTCATGAAGCGCTCGCTCAGCCGGCGATGCACTTCGCGCGCGTTCGCGCCGCGCGTGGAGCTTTCGCTCTTGAACCGATCGAGCTCCTCGAAAACCTCGACGGGAATCCAGACGAAATTGTCCTTGAACTGAAACGGCGATCCCGGGTCGTGGATCAGCACGTTGGTGTCGAGAATGTAGTGCTTCGGGGTGGGGCGGGGCGCTGCGGCTTGCTTGGGTGGCATGGAAAAATGGCGCCCGCATCCGGCAGGCGCGGCGACCGTGGACAGGGAATCTTTCCCGCGCAAGACGCGAAACCGGCAAATCCGCGCCGGCCTCCCTCCGCCGAAAAATGCGCGCTTTTCGCGCGCGTTGCCGCGCCGCTCAGTCCACGAACATGAATTCGTTCGTCTCCAGCAGCACCTGCGCGAAGCGCTCCCACGGCGTGAACGGCTCGATTTTCGGCGGCGGGCCGGCGAACTGTTTTTTCGCGTCGAAGGAAATCCCGTCGGTGGAATACAGCACCGTGCGCCAGGTGAAGGCGTCGCTGTTCGTATCGCGCTTGCTCTCGACGATGAAGTCGAGCGTCTCCCCCGCGGCGAGCTCGATGCGGTC
>JBBQJR010000214.1:0-5894 GCA_038326125.1 Chthoniobacterales bacterium | reverse complement strand
ACGACACGCTCGCGACCACGAGCACGTCGCGTCGCGTGAGCAGCGAGGATGTCGTCGAGAGGCGCATGCGTTCGATCTCCTCGTTGATGGACGAATCCTTCTCGATGTAGGTGTCCGAGCGCGGGATGTAGGCCTCGGGCTGGTAGTAGTCGAAGTAGCTCACGAAATACTCGACGGCGTTGTCCGGGAAAAACGCGCGGAACTCCGAGTAGAGCTGCGCGGCGAGCGTCTTGTTGTGCGAGATCACGAGCGTGGGCCGCTCGATTTCGCGGACGACATTTGCCGCGGTGAAAGTCTTCCCGCTACCCGTCACGCCGAGGAGCGTCTGGTGCCGGTTGCCCGCGACGATGGATTTCGTCAGCTTCGCGATGGCCTGCGCCTGATCGCCCTGCGGTGAGTAATTCGAGGAAAGCTGGAATGCCGACATTCGATCACCATCGCGCACATCGCGCGGCTTTCAATCCCGCATCCCCCGATAGCGCCACGCGGTGTAGCCGACCGGGGCCATTTGCTTCGTGCGCAGCGGGCCGGTCTGCACGGCCCAAATCGGCGGCGTGCCCGTTGTGTACACGAGCATCCGCGAGCGATCGGGCATCGTCCATTTTTGGAAAAGGAAGACGTGCGAATTCGGTGCGTTCAGGATGTCGCCGGGCTGGAGGTCGCGGAAATTTCGCACCGGTTCGCAGAGCGTCGTGAGGGTGCGCGTGGAAAAGGCGCGCGGCAAATTCCAGCAGCGCGAGACGAAGCCGGAGCAGTCAATCCCCACGGCGTCCGCGCTCACGGCGGCGTCATCGAGTCGGCGCTTTTCCGCCGAGGAAACGTCGCCCGCCGCTTTGCCCTCGACGATGCCGGCGAGAAAAGTTTCCGGCGTGTCGAAGCCGCCCCATTTGTACGGCATCGAGACGTTGAGCAGGCCCGCCGTCCACCAGCCGCGGAGGCTGCTTTTCCCGCGAAAGTTTTCGTCCGGCGTGTCCACGCGAATGTCTTTTGCATCGCGCCCGTGCCGCACGTTCGCGGCGGCCGGAATCCACTCGAGCGTGCGGTATTTTTCCGCCGTCGCCATCGTCTCGGCGCGCGTCACCGTGCTCGGGGCTGCGGGACTTTCCGCGCCCGCTGCGTGCGTCGCGGCGATCAGCGCAAGCAGGAAGACGGCGGCGCGGAAGAACATCGTTTGAGCTGCGGACTCTTCGCCGCGGGGAGCGTGAAGGCAACGCGCGAAAGCGGAAGGTGCCGCGGCCGCGTGGCGCACGCGACTCGCGTGCGGAACACAGGCATCCTGCCGGTGCGGCCCGCGAGCTTTCAGCCTGCAGGGATGGGAGTCCGCATGCTCGAAGCCCGCGGGCCGCACCGCCTGGAAGCTGTGTTCCGCTTCCGCCGTCCACGCGCCGGCTTCGCGTCAGCCGGGACACTTTCTAATGCTCGCTGCGCTGGCCGCTTTTCCTTTTCATCCAGCTCCCCTCCCTCCATGAAACGCACTCTCCTGCCCGTCATTGCCACGCTGTCCATGCTCCCGTTTGCCACGGCGACGGATGAAAAATTTTCACCCGAGATGGCGGAGTTTGTGAAGCGCTTCACGGGGCATGGCGCGCTCGGCGACAAGGCTCCGATGCCCTCGCCCGCCGTGGCGCTCGCGGCTTGCATAGTCGGCGACGGGCTCACGCTCGACATCGTGGCGAGCGAGCCGATGGTGCGGCAGCCGCTCAACATGTTTTTCGACGAACGCGGGCGCATGTGGGTCGTGCAATATTTGCAGTATCCGTTTCCCGCCGGGCTGAAAATTTTGCGCTACGACGAGTATCTGCGCGCCGTGTTCGACAAGGTGCCGCCGCCGCCGCCGAATCATTTCAAGGGCGCGGATCGGATCACGATCCTTGAGAGCACGAAGGGCGACGGCGTGTACGACAAGGCGCACGATTTTCTGAGCGACCTGAACATTGCGCGCAGCGTCGTGACGGGGCGCGGCGGCGTGTGGGTTTTGAATCCGCCGTACCTGCTTTTTTACCCGGACAAAAATCGCGACGACGTGCCGGATGGTCCGCCGAAAGTCGTGCTGAGCGGCTTCGGTCTCGAGGACACGCACAGCGGCGCAAACTCGCTCGCGTGGGGGCCGGACGGCTGGCTCTACGGCGCGCACGGGAGCACTTGCACGGCGGACATTCGCGGCGTGAAATTTCTCGGTCAGGCGATCTGGCGCTACAATCCGCAGACGGACGTGTTCGAGGTTTTCGCCGAGGGTGGCGGGAATACTTACAGCCTCGATTTTGATCGCGAGGGCCGCATTTTTTCCGGCACGAATGGGAGCCCGCGCGGGCTGCATTATCCGCAGGGCGGCGCGTTCGTGAAGAACTGGGGCAAGCATGGGCCGCTGATGAATCCGTATTCATTCGGCTGGTTCGAGCACATGGCGCACAGGGGCGAGACGCGACGATTTTCGCAGAGCATGGCGATCTACGAGGGCGGCGCGATTCCGTCGCTGGAGGGGCGCTTCATCGCCTCGATGGCGCTCATCAATCGCGTGATCAGCACGGCACTGTATCGCGACACTTCGACGTTCCGCACGGAGGACGGGCCGGTGATCGTGGACTCATCGAACAACTGGTTCCGCCCTGTGGATACGAAGGTCGGGCCGGACGGCGCGGTGTTCATCGCGGACTGGAGCGACAGCCGGCTCAGCCACCTCGATCCGCGCGATACGTGGGACAAGGAATCGGGCCGCATCTGGCGCATCCGGGCGGCGGGGACGGAGACGAAATTGGAGAGCTTCGACTTTGCGAAAATGAGCGGCGACGAGCTGATCGCGCGTCTTTCGCACCCGAACAAATGGCACCGGCAAACTGCGCTGCGCGTGCTGTGGGATCGGCGCGATGCGTCGCTCGTGCCGAAGCTGCGCGCGATTGTGGACGCGGAACGCGGGCAGCTCGCGCTCGAGGCATTCTGGGCGGTGAATGCGTGCGGCGGCTTCGATGAAAATTACGCGCTCACGACGCTAAAACATTCGCACCCGATGGTGCGTTACTGGACGGTGCGGCTGCTCGGCGACAAGTGGCCCGCGCATGTTCCGGGGCAGGAAAAGGCGGTGAAATACGAGCGGACCGCATGGAGCGTTAAAGCGTGCAAGGCGCTCGCGGAACTCGCGCGCTCGGAGCCGGACGTGGAAATGCGCACGCAACTCGCGAGCACTGCGCGCCGGCTGTCCGCGTCGGACGCGCTGCCGATTATTCGTGAACTGCTGCTGCGCGGCGAGGACGCGGGCGACAAGTATCAGCCGCTGCTGATCTGGTGGGCGCTGGAGAGCAAATGCAAATTCGACCGCGAGGCCGTGCTCGCGCTGCTCGGCGACCAAGCGCTTTGGGCCTCCCCGATTTTTCAACAGACGATCGCGTCGCGGCTCGGGCAGCGATTCACCGCGGAACGCACGGCGTCCGGACTCGATGTCTGCGCGCGACTGCTCACGCTCGCGCCGACGCGCGAGGATCGCGTGAAGCTCGCGGAGGGGATGGAGGCGGGATTGCAGGGCGGCGATGCCGGAAAAATCCCGACGGCACTCCGCGAAGGATTTGCCGCGCTGTGGCAGGACGCGGGGCCGCAAAATGCGCTCGTGCGGCTGGGCGTGCGGCTCGGCGATGGGGCGGCGCTGGAGGTCGCCATCGAGCGAGTGCGCGATGCGAAAACAAAATCGGCGGAGCGCACGGGACTGATCGATCTGCTCGCCGAGCGTCGCGAGGAAACGGCGGTGCCGGTGCTGCTCGATCTGCTGCGTGCGGAAAAAACGGACGCGCTGCAACTTGCGCTCACGAATGCGCTGCAGCGATTCGACAGCGACGAGATCGCGCGCACTTTCCTCGACCTCGCGCCGAAGATGGCGGTGAAGCCGCGCGCCTCGGCGATCGCGGCGATGTGCAGTCGCGCGCCGTGGGCGAAGGTGCTCCTCGCCGCGGTGGAAACGGGCGGTGTGAAGAAAGAGCAGCTCACTTCGGCGAACCTGCTGACGATTCAGGAACTGCACGATCCGGCGTGCGATGCGCTGCTCGCGAAGCATTGGAGCACGCTGAAGCAGAGCAGTGCCGCGAAGGACGCGCGCGTCGCGCAAATCCGGAAATTGATCGCGACGGGCAAAGGCGATGCGGAGTTGGGGCACGCGACTTTCAAGGCGACGTGCGCGGTGTGCCACACGCTGAACAGGGAGGGCGGAAAAATCGGCCCGGACCTCACGGCGTACGAGCGCGACAACATGGATTTCATGCTGCCCGCGATCGTGGATCCGAGCCTCGCGATTCGCGAGGAATTCACGGCGTTCACCGTCGTGACAAAGGACGGGCAGACGCTCATGGGTTTCCTCGACGCGCAGACGCCGCAAGCGATCACGGTGCGCGATCTCAACGGTCAGAAACTCGTGCTGAGCCGCGCGGATGTGAAGTCGCTCACGGCGTCGCCGGTGTCGCTCATGCCCGAGGGTTTGCTCGACGCGATGAGCGAGCAGCAGGTGCGCGATCTTTTCGCCTACCTTGTGAAAAAGTAGATCGCACCTGCGCGGGAAAATCCGGCGAGGTCAGCGAGCGGTCGTGACTTTTGCGTCAGCGGCAGAAGATACCGTCGGAAGCAGTGAGTCCGGTTGCAGCAACGCGGTGATCCGCCGCTCGAAAGCCGCGCGCGCGTCCTGCTCGTTTTCGGGGCCGCTGATGGCGACTTCGAGGACTTGCTGGCCGAGGTGGCGCTTGCGCTGGAGCACGGCGCGCCAGTGCGTCGCGGCGGTCCAGTCCTCGGGGAGCGCCTGCGTGGGGCCGGGCTCCCGGCGATCTTCCCAGACGCAGAAGAAGACGAAATTTTTCTGTCCGCCGACGTCAAAGCGATACGTGCGGAAGGCAAGCTCGGCGTCGCCTTTCCGCACGATGAGGGGCTCGTATTCGGCGATGCGCTTGAAGCCGGCGGCTGTGAGGCAGACGTCGGGATTATGCCAGCGCGCGAAGCTGCGCGAGACGGCGAGGCCGGGCAGCCAGCGGAAATAAAATGCGGTCCAACGCGAGCCATCGTCCTCCTTCCACTGCGCCTGCCGTCCGGTGTCGAACTGCATCTCGCGCACTTTTTCGACGAAGGGAATTTCGGTGAAGCCCGGCTGCTGCTCGGGCCACGCGACGCGCCACCACGCGGAGGTGCCGGGGGGCGCGCTGCGATACCAGAGTTCGGTGCCGGCGGCGGTGAAAAGCACCCACGCGGCGAGCACGAGCACAGCGGCGGCGGGGAGAGTTTGCGCACCGTGGATTTCCGCGGGCGCGAGGCCGCGGCCGACTTTTGGCCGGAGCAGCAGGGCGAGGCCGAGCAGGCCGATGAAGCAGACGCCGAGGATGGTGAAGCCAGCAGGGTCGTGCCATTTTGCAATCGCGGAGATGCCGTGCTTTTCCGCGACAAAGGCGAGGAGCATGGCGCGCGCGATGTTGCACAGAAAGGCGAAGATGACGCCGGCGACGAGAAGCACCAGACGGGAGAGCGCGGGGAAATTCCAAAGCTGGCCGAGGAAAAGCGCGGCCATGAGGGTGGCCTGAAATGAGCGGACGCCGCTGCACGCTTCCTCGACGCCGACGGTGCCCGTGCTGATCTCGATCAGGTTCCCCTGCTGAATCGCGGGGACGGCGCAGAGATTCAGGCCGCCGACGGTGAGCGCGGAAACCCACGCGGTGAGGGACTGAATGAGGCCCTGCTCGATTTTCACCGGCCACGGCACGGCAACGAGGATGAAGGCAATCGGAAAGGCAAAATGCCGCAGCCATGATTTGCCACCGGCGAAATGCACGGCGCAGAGCGAGAGGCCGATGACTTCGGCGGCGAGCGCCCACTGCGCGAGACGCCAGTCGGGCGTGGCCTCGAGCACGAGTCGCGTGGGCAGGAGGCACGCGGCG
>JBBQJR010000213.1:0-5945 GCA_038326125.1 Chthoniobacterales bacterium | reverse complement strand
GGGGCGGGTGAAAGAAATGGGTTTCTCCGGCGTCAACAATTTCCCCACGCATTGCATCATCGACGGCCACTTTCGCGGCGTGCTCGAGGAGACGGGCATGGGCGTGAAAAAGGAATACGAGATGGTCGCGCTCGCGCGGCGCATGGATCTTTTTTCCGTCGTCTATGTCGGCTCGCCCGAGGAGGCCGTGGAAATGGCGAAGGCCGGCGCGGATGCGATCATCGCGCATGTCGGCACGACGGTTGGCGGGAGCATCGGCGTGAAGAGCGCGGTGAAAAGCTGGGACTTCACGATCCAGCGCACGCAGGAAATCATCGCCGCCGCGACGCGCGTGCGGAAGGACATCTTCTTCCTCTGCCACGGCGGGCCGATCAACACGCCGGAGGACGCCGCGCGCGTCATTGCGGGCACGGACGCCGTAGGCTTCGTCGGCGCGACTTCGCTCGAACGCATGGGCATCGAGGAATCGCTCACCAGCCTCACACGGAAATTCAAGTCGCTGAAAATCCCGAAGCGCGCGAAGGCGAAAAAATAGCCTCCGCACTGCGAACTGCGCTGCCCGCGGCACGCCGTCCCTTCGTCAAAATACCGCCGCTACTTTTTCAGCACGGCTTCGATCTCGGAGGCGACTTTGGTCGCGAGGCCCGCGTAGCCTTCCGGCGTGAAATGCACATTCGCCGGGAGCTGCCACGCGCTCAGCTTCGACTCGCTGAACTGGTGCAGATTGTCGGTCGCGACGCCTTCGTCCTTCATCACGCGCGCGGCGGCCGCGTTGTATTTCACCTCGTCGGCATGTTCCCGGCCTGGGGAATTTTCCGGCACGCGCGTGGTCGTGGCCCAGATCAGTTTTGCGCCGGTGGCCTTCATTTTCTTCACGAGTTCGCGCAGATTTTTCTCGTACTCCTCGGGGGTGGAAACTTGCGGAAACGCCATGTCCAGCTTGCCGTCCTTAAAATGCTTCAGATCGTGCAGGCCCCAGTTGAAATGGATCACGTCCCATTTTCCGGTGCCGAGCCACCCGTCAATTTTTGCCAAGCCGTCCTTGGTCGAGCCGCCGTTCGTCGGGATGCGATGCACGTTGGCCTTGCCCTTCAAAAGCGTGCGCGTCGGCAAAGTGTAGCCCATCGAAATGCTGTCGCCGATGAGCAGCACGCGCGGCAGTCCGGCTTCATCGGTGATCGGCGCGAGCGAGGCGTCGGGCTTGCGGGCGGGGCGCGGGGCGGGCTTGGCGTCGGGCTGCTGCGCATTCGCCGCGGTGATGAGGCAGAGGAGCAGGAGGAATTTTTTCATGGAGAGGGGAGCATCCAATGGAAGACGCGCGCCTGGAGCAAGACCAGCACGCCGACGAGGACCGCGAGCGCGAGGCTGTGCCAGAAGACCGCACGGAGAATCGTGCCGGCATCCGGCGCGTCCTTCGCCCCGCCGGTCGCGGTTTGTGCGACGACGATGCTCTGCGCATCAATCATCTTGCCCATCACGCCGCCGGAACTGTTCGCACCGGCAGTGAGGATCGGATTGAGATGCAGCGCCTGCGCGGTGATGCGCTGGAGATTGCCGAAGAGCACATTCGATGACGTATCGCTGCCCGTGAGCGCGACGCCGAGCCAGCCGAGGAGCGGCGAGAAAAAAGGAAACCACCAGCCGGTTTTCGCGAACGCGAGCCCCATCGTCGTATCCGAGCCGCAGTATCGCGTGGTGAAGCCGAGCGCGAGCATGAGCGCGATCGTGAGCAGCGAGATGCGCACACGCCAGACGCACCGGCCGTAGAGCCGCGCGAGTTGCGCGGGCTTCATGCCGAGCAGCAGCGCCGCGAGCACGCCGGCGAGGAGCAGTGCGGTGCCGGTCGCGGAGAGGTAGTTGAAAATGAACGCGGCCTTTTCAAGTTCCGGCTCGACGACCACGGGCGGCATTTTTTGCACAGCGAGATGCAGCGTCGGGATGGGCAGGATCGGAGCTTGCCAGGTGCTCACCGTTTTCGTCGCGGGTGGGTAGCCGTTCAGTAAAGTTTTCGCCCACGGCGTCGTCCAGAGGCCGACGAAGACCGACAGCAAAAGCCACGGCAGCCACGCGCGCAGCGCGGAGTGACGGATGCCGGATGACGAGTGACGAATGACGGCTTCCTTCTGCGTGGGATGTGGGATGTCGGACGTCGGATGCTGGATCATTTTCTCCGCCGGTTTCCAAAACCGCAGCAGGACGATCATCGCGACCATCGCGACGATTCCGGCGGCGATGTCCACGAGGGCGGGACCGTGGAAATTCGAAACGAGAAATTGCACGATGCCAAAACTCGCGCCGCACACCAGGCACGCGGGCCACACTTCGATCATGCCGCGCCAGCCGACCTGAGCCGCGACGAGCCAGAACGGAATGATGAACGAAAAAATCGTGAGGTGAAATCCGACCATCGCGCTGAGGGCGTTCACGTCGAGTCCGGTCACCGTGGCGAGCGTGGTGAGCGGGATGCCGAGGGAGCCAAAGGCAACTGGGGCGGTGTTGCCGATGAGCGAGAGTTTCGCGGCTTCGAGCGGCTTGAAGCCGAGGCCGATGAGCATCGCACCCGTGATCGCCACCGGCGCGCCAAAGCCCGCGCAACCCTCAATGAATGCGCCAAAGCAAAACGCGATGAGCAGCGCCTGAATGCGCCGATCGCCCGCGAGCCCGGCGATCTGTTTTTTCAACGTCTCGAAGCCGCCCGTCTCGACGGAAAGCTGGTAGATGAAAATCGCGTTCAGCACGATCCACCCGATCGGAAACAGACCGAAGATCGCGCCGTATCCCGCGGCTGCGAACGTGAGGTGCGCGGGCATTTTGAAAACGAAGATCGCCAGTGCCGCCGCCGCGAGCAAACCGATGAACGCCGCGACGTGCGCGCGAACATGCCACACCGCGAGCAGCGCGAGCAGCAGCACGACCGGCAGTGCCGACGCGAGCGACGAGAGGAGGAGCGAATGCAGCGGATCGTAATTCTGCGGCCAGGGCATGGGGAAAAGGATGAAGGATGACGGACAAAGGCTGAAAGCCGATTCGCGCGTAGTGCATGCCGAAGGACGGAGAAACCGGAAAGCAATGCACGGCTGGCTTGCTTCACCCTTCACCCTTCATCCTTCATCCTTTCCTTGATGCCTTCCCGCCGCCTCCAGTTGCTCGTCTTCGCACTTTCGTTCGTCACGTTCGCGTGGTTTCACCAAGGCGGCGGCTGGAATCAGAACGCGCGCTTCGCCGAGGTGCGCGCGCTCGTGGAGGAGGGGCGGCTCGCGATTGATGACTACATGATCTACCACCCGGGAGAGGGACGGAAGCTCGTGCGTTCACGGGTCGTGCGCGGCGAGTTTGTGTTTGAAAATGTGCGGCATCAGCTCTCGTGGGGCGATTGGCGGAATGTCGGCACCGCCGCGAAACCCGACTGGCAGCAGCTCACCGTGAACGACGCGCCGCTCGATCCGGCGGCGACGATGGTCGTGATCGGCGAAGGCACCTGCACCGGCGATGTCGGCGTCGCGCCGGACGGACATTTTCATCCGAACAAACCGCCGGGATCTTCGCTGCTCGCGGTGCCGCCGTACTTTGTGCTGTTTCATCTCGAGCGCTGGCTCGGCTGCGATCCGGACGACTGGTGGATCATGAGCGTGAATGCGTGGCTCTGCTCCGCGCTCACCGTCGGCTTGGCGTCCGCGCTCGGCGTCGTGCTCGTGCTGCGGCTCGCGGCGCAATTTTTTCCCGGCCACCCAGGCGCGGCGCTGGGCGCGGCGCTGGCGTGCGGATTCGGCACGACATTTTTTCCGTTCGGCACGCTAATGTTCGATCACAATCTGACCGCCGTGTTGCTGCTCGCGTCATTTTCCGCAGCGCGAAATGGGCGTCCATTTTACGCCGGCGTGTGGGCCGGCGTGGCGGCGGTCACAAATTATCTCGCGGCAATCCCGGGTGCGATGTTCGGCGTGTGGCTGCTCTTCCGCCGCGGAACGCGGAACGCGGAACGCGGAATGAGCGGAGCGGAACGCGGAATGCCAAATGAGGAAAAAAACCAGTTCGCAGGCGCGACGAATCCACCTCTCGAAATTCAGAATTCAGAATTCAAAATTCAAAATTCTCCGCGCCGTTTGCACTGGTGCGCTGCGCTCCGTTTCACTCTCGGCGTCCTGCCCTGTCTCGCGGTGCTGCTCGCGTACAATGCCGCCGCGTTCGGTTCGCCGTTCGCGCTGAACACGAGTTTTCAAAATCCCGCGTTCAAGGAAATCGCACCCGCATTTCTCGGCATGTTCACGGCACCCTCGTGGTTCGCCGCCGTCGCCATCACGGTGTCGCCGTGGCGCGGAGTGTTCGTCCTCTCGCCCGTGCTCATCGCGGCGGTGGCGTGCCTTTTCACCCGCTGGAAAACGGATCGGCTCATCGCCGAACGCGGGTTGATTCTCGGCTGCGCAGCGTTTTTTTTCCTGGTGAACATTTGCTTCAACGGCTTCCACGGCGGTTTCGCTGCTGGGCCGCGCTACCTCATTCCCGCGCTGCCGTTCGTCTGCATTTTTCTCGCGCCGGCCTTCGTCCGGTGGCCGTGCGCGACGACCTGCCTCGCGACTTTCAGCATCGTGCAGCAGACGCTGCTCACCGCCACCGACGCGCTGAATCCGCTCGGCGTGGGCGCGCACGCGTGGGTGAATCATCCCGACGAATGGAAGGATAAACTGCGCGGCAACAGCCTCGTGTGGCGCTACGCGTGGCCGATGTTTGCGCACGGGCGCGCCTGGCCGGTGATTCGCGCGAAGGTCGACGAGCGTCTCGGCAACCTGCGCGCGGAGATGGAAAAGAAGGGCGTCGCGCCCGCGGAAATGAACGCGCAACTCGCCAAACTGCGCGGTGAATTCTGGGAGAAAATTATGCGCGGCGAGCAGGAGCCATTTTGGATTGCCGCAATCGATGGGCCGGTTTCCTCGAACGTCCTCGGACCGTGGGATGGCACGTATTTTCAGCAATTCCCCGCACACTCTCCCGCCACGACTTGGGCCTCTTTCAATGTGGGCGAGCTGCTTTTCCCGGCGAGTCGCTGGAGTCTCGCGCCGCTCGCCGCGCTGTGGATCGCGGGTGCTTTTGCGCTGCGCCGCGGCGTGCGTGCGTCGTGATGGGTGGGATCCGGCGCGCGTTTTTTACAGCCCGAGCCACGCAAAACCGATCCGCAGCCACAGCGGAATCGTGAGCACGCCGAGCGCGGTGCTCGCGAGGACAATTTGCACCGCGGTGCCGGGGTCGCCGCGGAAGTGGCGCGCGAGGAGCACGGGCACCATCGCGCAGGGCATCGCGGCCTGCACTGCCAGCACGCGTTTCAAATCCACCGACATCGGCACCCACGCCGCGGCGGCGAGGAAAACCGGCGGCAGCAACGCGGCGCGCACGACGCAGCCGGCGACGGTAATGGACGCGCTGCGATCGTCGCGGAGCGAGACTACGGCATCGGCGAGCGTCGCGCCGGTCAGCAGCAGCGAAAGCGGGATGGCCGCCTGACCGAGAAAGTGCAGCGAATCGAGCGCGACGCGGGGCAGCCAGTCGGCGGCGTGGGCGAAATTCAGCGCGAGCGCGCCGAGGATCGCAAAAAATGGAATCGTGAAAATTTGCCGCCACGATCCGCTGCCGCTGAGCAGCCACACGCCGACGGACCAGAGCGCGAGCTCGAGGCCGATGTTGTGGATGAAAAGCACGCCGGTGGTGTTTTGATCGAAGAGCTGCTGCACGATCGGAATCGCGAGGTAGCCCCAGTTTGGAATCGCGGCGGTGAAGGCAAACGTGCGCGCGGGCTGCGGCCAGCGCAGCCGGAGGAGGCGTGCAGCGAGCGCGGCGAGCGCGAAGCAAATCAGCAGCAGCGAAAAGCCCATGACCGGCGCGATGGCCACGGTGCGCACGTCGCGCAGCGCGCTGCTGTTCAGCACGGTGTCGGCGATGAAACACGGGTAGAG
>JBBQJR010000212.1:0-5955 GCA_038326125.1 Chthoniobacterales bacterium | reverse complement strand
CGAGCCTCATATGTGTTGGTCGTTACGATGGAGCTCTCCGGGTTGGGGCCGACAGCGCGCTTGTAGGTGGTCTTGTAGTTACCCGATGTCAGGTTGAACTGGTATTCCACGTAGTCGCGCCCGGCCCCGGGGGGGGGGCCTCCAGCCCGGCCACGGCGGGTAAAATACCCGCCCTACCCGAGGGCAGCTTTTCGTCTTCGCGGTCCTCGCCCGCCATCCGCCGAATTTTTCACAGTCTCGGAGACTGCTGCCGCGGGCCTTTCGAGTTCCAAGTTCCAAGTTCAATCCGCCGCAGGCGCATTCCGAATTGAATGCGCGCGCCAAAAAAACGAAGCCGCTGCGCGGGGCTGAACTTGGAACTTGGAACTTGGAACTCGAAACTCAGAATCTCGTGCTTCGTCATTCGTCTTCCGTCATTCACCAAAATGCCCGCATACCTTCCCACCATCGGCCTCGAGGTCCATGTCCAGCTCGACACCCGCAGCAAAATGTTTTGCGCCTGCCCCGTCGGCTACGGCGCGCCGCCGAATTCGCAGGTCTGCCCCGTTTGTCTCGGCTATCCCGGCGCGCTGCCGGTGATGAATGGCGAGGCGCTGAAAATGACCGCGCTCGCGGGCCTCATGCTCGGCTGCGAGATCGCGCCGATCTGCAAATTCGACCGGAAGAATTATTTCTATCCGGACATGCCGAAGAACTACCAGATCACGCAGTTCGACCAGCCCATCTGCCTCGGCGGTGGCGTGCCGCTGCACGAATTCGCGTACCCGAAGGACGCGCAGAAAAACATCGCGAGCCCCGGCAAGGTCGTGAAGCTCACGCGCATCCACCTTGAGGAGGACGTCGCGAAATCCACGCACTTCGACACGACCAGCGGCATTGATTTCAACCGCGCCGGCACGCCGCTCATGGAGATCGTGAGCGAGCCGGACATCGAGACGCCGGAGGAGGCATTTGCGTATCTCACGAGCCTCCAGCAGATCCTCATCTACGGTGGCGTGAGCGACGCCGACATGGAAAAGGGCCAGCTCCGCTGCGACTGCAACGTCTCCGTGCGCCCCGAGGGGCAAACGGAGCTCGGCGTGAAAATCGAAATCAAAAACATGAACTCGATCTCCGCGGTGCGCCGCGCGGTGGCATACGAAATTGCGCGCCAAACGGACGCCTGCCAGCGCGGTGAGATCCTCGTGCAAAGCACGCGCGGATGGGACGACGCGACCGGCCAGACGCGCCACCAGCGCACAAAGGAAAGCTCGCACGACTACCGCTACTTTCCCGATCCCGATCTGCTGCCTGTGGACACGACAGCCTTCATGGCCGAAGTCCGCGCGAAGCGTCCCGAGTTGCCGGGTGAAAAGCGCGATCGCTTCGTCGCTGAGTACGGCGTGACTCCGTACGACGCCAGCGTGCTCGCGAGTGAAAAGTCGCTTGCGGAATTTTTCGACATCGCGGCAAAGGGCGCAAAGAAACCAAAGAACGTTGCAAACTGGATCATCAACGATCTGCTCAGCGCGCTCGCGGGCGCGGAAACGACGATCGCCGACTGCCCGATCAGCGCGCACGCCCTCGACGAACTGGTGAACTTGATTGACGACGGCGCGATCAGTTCAAAGCAGGGCAAGGAAGTTTTTGCGGCGATGTTTGAGAGCGGAAAATCCGCCGCGCAGATCGTGGGGGAGCGCGGGCTGCAGCAGGTGAGCGACACCGGCGCGATCGAGGCTTTGTGTCGGCAGGTGATGGATGCGAACCCGAAGTCCGTCGCGGAATACAAGTCCGGCAAGCTCGGGAGCATCAATTTCCTGAAAGGCCAGGTGTTAAAAATTTCGCAGGGCAAGGCGAATCCGCAGGTGGTGAACGACATGCTCGCGAAGCTGCTCGCGTAATTGTTCGGACGATGCGTGCGCCGCTCATTTTTCTCCTCGCGGCGCTGCCGTTCACCGCGGAGGCCGCGTCGAAAAAGGTGAAGCCCGCGGTGATCGCCGAGCCGTCCGGATCGCCGTCAAAACCTAGGCTGGCGGGCGGTCTGATTGATTCCGATTTAAACGGGCGCGACTTCACTTTTCTCTCAGGCGCGATGCAACTGGGCGCGATTTTCCGCCAGCTCGCCAGCCACATCCCGCGCACGGCGAATCCCGCGTTGCGCGGCTTCGGCGAAGACCTCGTGAAGACGCTTTCCGCGCAGGGCGCGGTGCTCAATACGGTGGCCGAAATGCGCCGCCTGAAGATCCCGGAAACGCCGTCGCCCCGCGAAAATTTCCTCACGGAAAAGCTCGGCAAGCTGGACGGCGTGAAGCTGCAAAAGGTGCTGCTCGATTCGTTCCGTGAAGCCGACCGGCAAGCGTTGGCAACCTACGAAGCGGGTGCGCAATCCGACGATGTGACGATTCGCAATCTCTCCACGCAGACGCTGCCGCAAATCCGCCAGCATCTCGCGATGGTCGAGGCGATGATCGGCATCGCGCCGAAGCCGCACCCCGCCTTCCGCTCGGCAGTGCGCCCACCCGCGGAGCCGGAGCGGTAGAACAAAACGCGGACGCGGAGCGCCGCGCGGGGAGCGCCGCGCGTCCTCGCCGGCCGTTTCCTGGGTAAGATGGCGGGACAGACTGATGCCGCAAGCCCGTGGGAAAAATTCGGCGCTGCGCGCGGTGCGAAATGGCCGGCGGGACGCGCGGCGCTCCAGTTGCGGCGCTCGACGCGCGGGTCAGCAGCAGCGATTCGGGGAGCGGAACTGCCGCTCCGTCGCGCTGAGGAAAACATTGCGCCGCGCCTTCGTGGGATCCTTTGCACACTCGCAAGCCTGCGCCGCGCGTTCGCGTTCGATGGCCGCCTCACCGCTCACTTCCTTGAGCAGCAGCGCACCCATGGCGATCAGGCCGGCGGCGCCGACCGGGCTGGCGCCGGCGATTTCCGCGGGCAGCCACACGGGTGCGGTTTCGCTGAGCGTCGGCAGGCGAATTCCGTTCAGGAGCTTCGTCCACTCGCGCAAGCTCAGGCCGAAGATGAGCGCGACGAAGCCGAGGAAGGTGAGCGTGACGCCGGCATCAAGCTTGTTGTTGAAAAGGAAATTCCGGTTTGCGGTCAGCGCGCTCGTGGCGGCGGCGACTGGATTTGGACTCGGTTGCGCCGCACCGGTGAGAGCGGTCGCGTCGGCGAGCGTCTTCTCCAGCGCGGGCATTTTAGCTTCCGCCTCGCGCGCCATTTGCAGAAAGCCGAGGCGAGGCTTTTTCGGATCGAGTTCCTCGTGAAAAACTTTCTGCAGGCCCGCGCTCATCGTCACAGTGAGCAGCCAGCACAGCGGGAGAAAGGTGACGAGCGCGAGAACCGGGCGCTGTCGGCGACCGATGGCGGTTTTCAAAAGAATCGTCGTGCCGAGGCACAGCGCGATGCTCGCGAGGAGTTGATTCGCGATGCCGAAAATCGGCCAGAGCGCCTTCACGCCGCCATCCGGATCGCGCACTCCCGCGATGAGGAAAAATCCCCACGCGCCGACGATGACCGCGCTCGCGATCACGCCCGCAAAGACGTTGCCCGTGTTGCCGAATTTCGGCGCGATGCCGCCGAGCGCGTCCTGCAAAAGATAGCGGCCCACGCGCGTGCCGGCGTCGAGCGTCGTGAGGATAAAGAGCGCCTCGAACATGAGCGCAAAGTGATACCAGAGATCGCTGCCCGCACCGCCGGTGAAGCGCGCGAAGAGGCTCGCCATGCCGACGGCAAATGTCGGCGCGCCACCGGTGCGACCGAAGAGCGATATTTCTCCCATCTGCACAGCGAGCGCGTCCATTTGCGCCTTCGTCACCGCGACGGGTTCGCTTTTCCAGCCGCCGTTGCCGTCGGGCGCGAGTGCGGTGAAGCCGCTGCCGGCGATCCGCGCGACGGTGACTTCCGGCGCGCCGGCGCTGTTGATCGCGAGGTATTCGCCGGGCGGCAGCGTGCAGGCGGCGATGAGCGCCATGATGGCGACGAGCGATACGAGGCACATCGCGCCATAGCCGACGGGACGCGCGTGCGTCTCGCGCGTGATGATTTTTGGCGTGATGCCGCTCGCGATGAGCGTGTGGAATCCGCTGATGGCTCCGCACGCGATGGTGATGAAACAGAACGGGAAAATTTTTCCCGGAACGACGAAGCCGGTGCCGTCCGTGAATTTGCTCAGCGCAGGCATGTGCAGCACGGGCAGCGTGAACAGCGTGGCGACGACCAGCGCGAAGATGGTGCCGAGCTTCATGAAGGTGCTGAGGTAATCGCGCGGCGCGAGCAGCAACCACACGGGCAGCACGCTCGCAAGGAAGCCGTAGCCGATGATGCCCCACGCAACCTTCTCCTCGCTGAAATGCAGCGCCGCGGACCACGTCGGCGACTCGTGCACAAATTTCCCGCCCCACACCGCGAGCAGCAGCAGTACGATGCCGATGGCGGAAACTTCCATCACTTTTCCCACGCGGATAAATCGCAGGTAGCCGCCCATGAGCAGCGCAATCGGGATCGTCGCGCCGACGGTGAAAATACTCCACGGGCTCTCGCCCATCGCCTTCACCACGACGAGCGCAAGCACCGCGAGCAGCACAATCATGATGGCCAAAATCGCCGCGAGACCGATGCGGCCGATGGTGCCGGTGAGTTCGTCGCGCAGCATCTGCGCGAGCGAGCGGCCGTCGCGGCGCATCGAGGCGGCAAGGATGATGAAATCCTGCACCGCGCCGCCGAGGACGACGCCGATCAAAATCCACAGAGTCCCCGGCAGATAGCCGAATTGCGCGGCGAGCACGGGGCCAACGAGCGGCCCCGGACCGCTGATCGCTGCGAAGTGGTGGCCGAACACGATCCACTTGTTCGTCTTCACAAAGTCGCGGCCGTCCTCGTGAATCTCGCACGGCGTCGCGCGGCGGTCGTCGAGCGCGAGCACTTTTGCCGCGATCCATTTGGAGTAAAAGCGGTAGCCGATCGCGTAGGTGCACAGCGCGGCGGTGAGGATGTAGCCGGAATTCAACGGCTCGCCGTGCTTCAGCGCGATGGCGGCAAACGCGCCCGCGCCAAGCACCGCGACGCAAAACCAAACGAAAACGGAGAGGGCTTTTTTCACGGGCAGGTAAAGTTGGGGCGGGCTTATCGCGCACAACGTCGCGGGCGGGCGAGCAAGTTTTCGCCGACCGGAGGCGCAGTCTGCCGCAGTCCTGCATTGCTCAGCCGAAAAAGGTGGCGGCCTCACTTGCCCACGCAGCCGTGTCGCGTTTTCAATTTGGAAGCCGTGAAGACAGGAAACTGCGGAGTGCGGACTTGCGTTCTGGAGAGATGCCTTCCTCGACTCATGGTTCCAAATTGAAACCCGGCCGCGATTCTGTCGGCTTGCAGCGGCGGACGCGTTGGATTCAGTCTCCGGCAAAATTCACCCTCTTACTTCTCCATGAAAACTCCCCGCCTCCTCGTCCTCGGAATCACCACCCTCCTTTTCTCCATGACTGCCGGTGCGCAGCCTCCGGCAGGCACGAAGCCCGGCACGCCAGCCGCGGGCGCGGCGAAGGCGAAACCTTTCTCCCCCGCCGACACGAAAGCATATCTCACTATCGCCGACGCGATGCAGTTTCAGCTTAACATGTCGCTTCGCATGAGCGGAAAATACAAGGACGGTCCGCCAGATATGCTCGCCTTCGCGGGCAAGATTCGGAAGGAGATGACCGAGGCCTTCACGCCCGGCGTGGATGTCGCGATGGCGCATGGCGTGGAGGGAAAAAAGATCCCGCAAGACATGTCGAAGAACGACAAGGCGTCGCTCGCCAAGCTCGGGACGATCAAGGACGAGAAGAAATACGAACTCGCGTTCTTCGACCACTACTCGAAGGAAGCGAAGAAGAACGCCGTCGAGGCAGACAAGGCGACGAAGACCGTGCAGGACCCGGACTTAAAGGCCTTCGCCGAAAAGGCGACGGCGCTGCTAAAGAGCGAAGAGGATGCGGTGGAAGC
>JBBQJR010000211.1:0-6071 GCA_038326125.1 Chthoniobacterales bacterium | reverse complement strand
GCAGCAACCGCTTCCTCTACGAGGGCGAAGTCGGCACGCACAAATGGTACGACGGCACGCAGCATCCGTGGGAATTCAAGCGCGTGTGGCACATCGAGCCATCGCTCACGGATCCCGACACCGCGTTCGCCGGAGTCGAGGATGCGGGGCTTTTCAAGACGACGGATGGCGGCGCGACGTGGCAGGAACTGCCGGGCCTGCGCGCCGCGAAAGGCACGCTCTGGCAGCCCGGCGCGGGCGGCATGTGCCTGCACACCATCGTGCTCGACGCGAAAAATCCGCAGCGCATTTTTGTCGCGATCTCCGCGGCGGGCGCCTTCCGCACGGACGATGGCGGCGCGACGTGGAAGCCGATCAATCGCGGGCTGAAGTCGCCGTACGAACTGCCCGACCCGGACGCAGAGGTCGGCCACTGCGTCCACCGCATCGCGCTGCATCCGTCGCGACCGGACACGCTTTTCATGCAGAAGCACTGGGACGTTCTGCGCAGCGACAACTCCGGCGACGAGTGGCCCGAAGTGAGCGGCAATCTGCCGACAGATTTCGGTTTCCCGATTGATGTCCACGCGCACGAACCGGAGACAATCTACGTCGTCCCGATCAAGAGCGACTCCGAGCACTTTCCGCCGGAGGGAAAATTGCGCGTGTATCGCAGCCGCACCGGCGGTGGCGAATGGGAACCGCTCACCCGCGGCCTGCCGCAGCAGGACTGCTACGTGAACGTCCTGCGCGACGCGATGGCCGTGGATTCGCTCGACGCGTGCGGCATTTATTTCGGCACGACCGGTGGTCAGGTCTATTGCTCGCCGGACGGCGGCGACTCGTGGCAGGAGATCGCGGGCAATCTTCCAAAAGTCCTCTCGGTCGAAGTCCAGACGCTGAAGTGATTTCGGATTGGCGATTTCGGATTTCGGATTGAAGAAAATCCGCTGCTCCGGGAAGCGAACTCAAACCTGTATCCATGATCCGCATCGTCCTTCCCTACCACCTCCGCACGCTCGCGCGCGTGAGTGGCGAAGTGCAGCTCGAAGTCCCCGCGCCGGTCACCATCCCCGCGGTGCTCGATGCGCTCGAGGCTCGCTTCCCCGCGCTGCGCGGCACGATCCGCGATCACGACACGCTGCAGCGCCGGCCGTTCATCCGCTTTTTTGCCTGCAAGGAAGACCTCTCGCTCGTGTCGCCGGAGACGCCGCTGCCCGCCGCGGTGCTCGCCGGCACCGAGCCGTTCTGCATCGTCGGCGCGATGGCGGGGGGATGATTTTTTCCTGAAAAAATGCGAGCCTGATGTCCTGCTTGCGCCCGACCGTGCGTCGAGTTTTTTGAATCCGCATCCCAACTCCACCTCCTCCAAAAAACCGCCATGCAAAATCCACAATCCCCGACTGACGAATACCTGCTCCTCATCCGCGGCACGCACTGGAACGCCGCGCTCTCGCCCGACGAACTGCAGCGCGTGATGACCAACTTTTACGCGTGGGTGGACGGGCTCTCGAAAAGTGGCGTCCTCCGCGGCGCGCAGCCGCTCATGGAGGATGGAAAAATCGTCGCCAGCGCGCGCGGCGCGTCCGTGACCGACGGCGCCTTTGCCGAATCGAAGGAAGCCATCGCGGGATTTTTTCTCCTCGCCGTGCCGTCGCTGGATGAGGCCGTGCGCCGCGCGCAAGCGTGCCCGATCCTCGCGCACGGCGCGCAGATCGAAGTCCGCCCGATCGCCGAACTTTGCCGCCCGATGGCGGAGATCGAGGCGATGGCCGCCGCGTAATTTTCCACCGCACCCACAAATGATCGAGCCACCGCAAATCGTCCAGACCACGCCGCAGATCACAGCGTTCATCCACCTCGTCGTGACGCGCGAAGAAATGCAGCGCGTCTTCGGCCCGGCCATCGGCGAGCTGATTTCCACCGTCACCGCGCAGGGCCTCACGCCGGTCGGCCCGATTTTCGCGCACCACGCGCGCGGGCCGACGGACACGTTTGATTTCAAACTTTCCGTCGCCACGAGCGCGCCCATCGCCGCCGCGGGCCGCGTGCAGCCCGGCGAACTGCCGTCGCGTCGCGTCGCGCGCACCGTGTATCAAGGGCCGTACGAGGGGCTGCCCGAGGCGTGGGGCGAGTTCATGGATTGGATCGAAAAGAACGGTCACGCCGCCGCGCCGGATCTTTGGGAGTGCTACGTCGTGCATCCCGAATCGGAACCCGACCCGGCGAAGTGGCGCACGGAACTCAACCGCCCGCTCGCCGACTGAGGCGTCGCTTCAATCAGATGACCGCGAACGGGGCGAAAGACGCGAAAAACTTCCGTCGAGGAGATGGTGGAAAAAGTCGCCCGCTCCGGAAGACAGGCGTCCTCGCCTGTCACGGCAGACAGCGCCTCCGGCCTGTCCGAACAGCCGAGACGGCTGTTTGCCGGGACAGCCGGGACGGCCGTCTTCCAGACCAGCCGCGACTTTTTACACGGTCTCTCAAAGACAGTGGAAAAAGTCGGCGAGGTGTCCACGGAAGGCACGAAAGGACACGGAAAAAAGGCAGCCGCTTCCGTGTCTCTCCGTGTTTTCCGCGGACCCTTTTTCCAGTCCGCCTGCACAGCGGACTTCAAGCGCGGAACACCGCTTTCCAGGGGGTGCGGCCCGCGGGCCACACAGTCAGGGATGCCTGTGTTCCGACATTTTAGACGCCCTCCAAAATGGACGCGCGCGTGCTGCGTAGTTCCGTTCGCACCGTTCGCATTTTTCGCGGTCAAAATCTTCGCGGTCCGAAAATGAGTGCGCCCACGCCGGACGCGGCCGCACGCGCGGGCAGGGCGCGGGAAATGTTTTTCAACCTCGCGCGGCGCGACGGGCGAAGGCGGCGGGAGGGCGCGGAGCAAAGCGGCCGCAGCCATCCGCGCTTGGCGGCTGGAAAATCCGCCGCCGTTAAAATCGCGCCTGCGAAAATGAGGGCGCGGCACTTTATCTCCCTGCCATGAAAAAATCCCTCGCACTTCTCCTCACCTCCCTTGTTTCCACCGCCGCCTTTGCCGGCGATTACACCCGCACGATTTTTGCGGATGACTTCTCCAGCGGCAGCTTCGGGCCGCGCTGGGGGCACTACAAAAGCGGCAGCGTGGTGAAGGACGGAATGCTCGTCGGCATCACGCCGGAAGGCTCGGATCACTCGGCGGTGGACAGCGTGAAATTCGACGCGGAGCGCGACCTCGAGGTGTCGGTGAAGTTCCGCTTCGTGAGCGACAAGGCGAAGAGTTTCAACGTGTGGTTCGACGACAAGGATTTCAAAGGCTCGCACGCGGGGCACATCTGCAGCGTGAGCGTGAGCCCCACGGCGGTGAACATCGGCGACGCGAAGACGGGCAATTTCCGCAACGACATTTACGAGCGGAAAAAGGCGGTGCCGCCGACGCTGACGGCCGACGACAAGGCGCTGCTCGCGACGAAAAACAAGAGCCTGCCGGTGAAAGTTTCGTTGCAGGACTGGCACACACTTTCCATCACGACGAAGGGCGAGGAGGTCGCGGTGAGCATTGATGGCAAGGCGGTCGGCTCGTTCAAATCCGAGGGCGTCGGGCACGATCACAAGACGCTCGTGAGCCTCACGACGAATCTGGTGGATGTGAATTACGACGATTTCAGCATCAAGGGCACGGCGAAGTAGGATGTCGCCGGGCGATCCGCACGAACGGCGCTGCGCCATGACTGCACGCAAATCCACCACGCCATGAAACGCGGATCCGCCACACGCCGACAGTTCGTCACGGCATCCGCGGTCGCGGCGGTCGGCGGCGTGACGGCGGGCAGCCTGCGCGCGGCGGCGGAAGTTCGCGGCATCGCGCCGCGCAAGACGATCGAGACGGACGTGCTCGTGTGCGGTGGCGGCTGCGCGGGGACGGCGGCAGCACTCGCGGCGGCACGCGCGGGGGCGAAGGTACTGCTGGTGGAAAAGGCGCCGTTTGCGGGTGGCATCATCACGAGTGTGGGGCTGCCGTTTTTCGACGGCATCGCGCACATCACCACGAAGCGTGTCGTCGTGCGCGGCATCGCGCTGGAGCTTTTGTCGAAATCCGGCGTGTGCGCGCCGGATGCGAAAACTTTGCCGAAACATAATCCGACGATCCCGAACACATTTGAGTTCAAGCTGCTGCTCGATCGGCTTTTTCAGGAGCACAAAGGCAACCTCACGGTGCTGTTCAATTCGTTCGTGTGCGACGTGCAGAGCGACGGCGGGCGCATCCAGTCGGTGATCGTGGCAAACAAGGACGGCCTCGTGAAGGTGCAGGCGAAGACGGTGATTGACTGCACGGGCGATGCCGATGTCGCGGCGTGGGCTGGCGCGCCGTTCGAGCAGAACGCCGAGGTGCAGCCGCTCACGCTGCACTTCCGCATCGGCAATGTGCAAAATGTGCCGGGCATCGGCGCGCTGTGCCGCACGGCGCTCGTCGAGGCGCAGAAACGCGGGGAGCTGCCATTTTACTACGGGCCGGGCGTGATGTTCATGTACGGGAAAAATGAGATCTACGTGCATGGCGTGCGCGTGCCTGCGGATCCGACGAATGCCGCGGATCTCACGCGCGCCGAAATGCAGGGGCGAGCGGATGCGCACGCGATGTTCCGCGCGTGGAAGCGCGACGTGCCGGCATTCGCGGATTCTTATTTTCTCGAGGCGTATCCGTGGATCGGTGTGCGGGAATCGCGGCGGATCATCGGGCAACATGTGCTCAGCGAGGATGACCTGATGAAGTCGCGGCGCTTCGACGACGCGATTGCGACGGGCTGCTGGTATCTCGATTTGCACCCGAACAAAACCGTCGTCGGCAGCGCGAATGACTTCGATCCCGCGAAGGTGCAGCCGGAGCCGTACGACATTCCGTTCCGCTCGCTCGTGCCGCAGAAAATCGGCAACCTGCTCGTCGCAGGCCGCTGCCACTCCGCGACGCGCGGCGCGCACGCCTCCACCCGCGTGACCGTCACCGCGATGGCGATGGGCGAAGCCGCCGGCACTGCAGCGGCGATGGCGCTGACGGCGAAGACGGAGGTCGCGGCGCTCGACGGCGTAAAGGTGAGGGAGGCGCTGTCGAAGCAAAACGCCGGCCCCTTCACCGACGCCTGAGTGACGCGCAGAATCTTTTCTGTCTCCTGCCCGGTCAAACCCTGCACTTCGCAAACGTGCGCTCGCCTTCCTCGCGCGCACTCGCTACACTCGCGCGCACTGACCGATGAGTGACCCCACCGAGAAGCTCTCCGCGTTCGTCGCATGGTCGGCTGCCCACATCACCGGCGACGAAAAGGCCAGGCGCAGATCTTCCTCGACCGCCTCTTCCAGGCCTTCGGTCATGCTGGCTCGCTCGATGTCGGCGGCGAGCCGGAGTTCCGCGTGCGCAAGGCCACCGAGGACGGAGGCGGCACGTCCTTTGCCGACTACGTCTGGAAGCCCGTCGTCCTCATCGAAATGAAGAAGCGCGGCACCGTGCTCTCGAAGCACTACCGGCAGGCCTTCGACTACTGGACGCGTCTCGTCCCCGGCCGCCCGCGCTACGTCATCCTCTGCAACTTCGACGAATTCCACGTCTATGACTTCGAGACGCAGATGGACTCGCCCGTGGGCCGCGCGAAGCTCACCGACCTCGCCGAGCACTACGGCCCGCTCGCCTTTCTTTTCCCCGGCCAGTCAAAGCCCGTCTTCGACAACGAGCACGTCGCCGTCACCCGCGAAGCCGCGGCGAACCTCGCGAAGTGCTTCAACAAACTCACCAAGCGCGGCGTCGCCCGCCCGCTCGCCCAGCGCTTCTTCCTCCAGATACTCATCGCCCTCTTCGCCGAGGACATCGGCCTGCTGGAAAAATACTTCGTCACCCGCCTCCTCGACGAGTGCGATGAAAAGACGCTACGATCTGCTCGGCGGCCTCTTCTCCGCGATGAACAAACCCGGCGGCAACTCCGGTGGCCGTTACAAGGGCGTGCCTTACTTCAATGGCGGCGTCTTCAGCACCCCCGCGGAGATCGAGCTCCTGGGCACGGAGATCGTCATCCTTCGCGAATGCTCCCTGCACGACTGGTCCAAGGTGCAGCCGGAAATCTTCG
>JBBQJR010000210.1:0-6117 GCA_038326125.1 Chthoniobacterales bacterium | reverse complement strand
CGACGCGCAGGTGCGGCTGAACGCCGTCATCGCCGCGACGCGCCAGCGCATGACGTCGCTCGCGCCGGATATCGCGATGCTGCTCGGCGACGGCGACGACGTGATTTCACACACAGTGCAGCGCGTGCTCGCCATGCTCGGAGCGCCAGAGCCGGCTTTTGCGATCGTGGACGATCCGAAGGCGCCGTCCAAGACGCGCGACAGTGCGCTGCGTTCGCTGCGGATGATGCATACGCCGCAGGTCGTGGACGGCATGATCAAAAGGTTGACGGCGACGAAGGGCATCGAAGCACGCAAGGGGCTGCTCAGCGCGCTGTGCCGGCTGCATTTCACCGACGGTGAATGGGCGGGAAACAGTTGGGGCACGCGGCCAGATTATCGCGGGCCGTACTACCAGCCCGAGGCGTGGAGCGAGACGGACAAAATCGCCGCCGGTCTGAAGGCCGCGCTCGCGAGTGCGCCACCGGAGGAGGCGGCGTTTCTCGTGGGCGAATTGAACCGCAACCGCATCCAGTTCAACGAGGCTCTGCCGCGCATCCTCGCGCTCGCGAAGTCGGACGCAAAAGTGATCCCCGATCTCGTCGAGCAACTGTCGGCGGCGGATACGATTCCCGGCGAAGCCGTGCCGCTGCTCGTGCGCGCCCTGCAAATGCCGGACGCATCTCCGAAGATGCTCTCGCAGGCGATCATCGCGCTCAGCACGACCGACAGCGCGGAAGGCTGCGCGGCCTCGCTCGCGGCATTCCCCATTTTGAAGCACGCGAATGGCGCGCTGAAGGATTTTGACAACGCGCGCAACGTTTTCATGGGAGCGCCGAAACTGGAGAATCATCACCAGCTTTTGGAAGCGGAAGCCGCGAAGCAGCTCGGGAAGCCCGTCGGCATTTGGGCGGACGCGGCTCTCATTTCGCTCAGCACGCGCAAGACGGGCGCCCCAGAGCCGCGCGAACTTTCCGCCAAAGCGCTCGAGGCCGGCTGGCAGACTCCGCTGCGCCGCGTGCAGATCCTCGCCGCCGCCGGCGAGGTGAAGAGCAGCGCGTACGCGGACAGAATCGTCGCGGCGCTCGATGACCCGGACAAGGCCGTGGCGGCGCAGGCGAAGGTCGTCGCGGGTCGGATGAGGCTGGAGAAAAAGACGAAGGACGCCGGCCCGCTCGTCGGCACGATGCAGGTGAAGGACGTCGTCGCGCAGGTCGTGAAAACGAGGGGCGACCCCGCGCTCGGCGAGCAGCTTTTCACCCGGCAGACATGCGTCGCGTGCCACACGACTTCGCAGGAGCAGCCGCAGAAGGGGCCGTATCTCGGCAACATCGCACAGACTTACAAGCGACCGGATCTCGCGGAGAACATTCTCGATCCGAACAAGACGATCGCGCAGGGCTTCGCGACGAATGTCTTCACGCTCAAGGACGGCACGGTGAACATGGGTTTCGTCGTGCGGGAGGGCGCGGACAAGGTGACGGTGCGCAATGTCGCCGCGCAGGAATCCACCTACGACGTGAAGGACATCGCGAAGCGCGACACGCTGCCGACTTCGATCATGCCGCCGGGGCTCGTGAACAATCTCACCGTGCGCGAATTCGCGAGCCTGCTCGACTATCTCGAATCGCTCGCGCTCAAAAAGTAGCCGCGCGCGCTCAGCCCGCGCTCGACATTTTACCGCGCGCGGCTGATTCATTTTTCCCCAACGCAACCACCGACCCGACCACGACCATGAACATTCAGAAGATGATGAAGCAGGCGCAGAAGATGCAGGAGCAGATGCAGCACGCGCAGGAGGAACTCGGTCAGCGCACCATCGAAGCGACCGCGGGCGGCGGAAAAATCACCGTCACCGCGAATGGGGCGGGGGATGTGCTTTCGATCAAAATCAGCAAGGATGTGGTGGACCCGAACGACGTGGAAATGCTCGAAGACCTCGTGCTCACCGGCGTGCAAAAGGCGATCGAGGAAGGGCGCGCGCTCATGCAGGCGGAGATGGGAAAAATCACGGGCGGGATGGGCATGCCGCCGGGCTTGGGGCTTTGAGCGGTTCGGATCGTCGGCGCGCCCGCGAGAGCGCGGAGGCGGGCTCCCGCCCACGCCTGCGCGAGCGGTGAAGATGTCCAGCGCATCCCTTTCTGTCCGCTCGATCCGTTGCCGGGCGCGGATTTTTTGAGCAGACACGCGCGGGGCGACGAGGCACGATTCCGTGGCGTATGAATGAAAAGCCCCTCGCCGCTCTCGAAAAGCTGATCGTGATTTGCAAGGACGGGGAGGAGGGATTTCAACTCGCGGCCGACGAGATGAAGACGAGCACGCTGCAGTCGCTTTTTCTCGGCTACTCGCTGCAGCGCTCGCGTCTCGGGCGCGATCTCGAGGAGGCGGCTTCGGCGCTCGGCCGAACTGCGGCGGACAGCGGCGCGGCGCGGACCTGGATGCTGCCCACGGAGGCCGCGGCGCCACGCGATGAGCAGGCGGTGCTGGCCGAATGCGAACGCGGCGAAGATGAGGCGGTGGCCGCCTACGCTGCGGCCCTGGCGGAAGCGGAACTCCCGCCCGCGGTCCGCGCGCTGCTCACGGCGCAGGCCACCGAGGTGAAGAACGCGCACGACGAGGTGCGCGGACGGCGCACGCGGTTTGCGCCGGAGGAAAATAAGTAATGCGCGGCGCGTCCCGGCACCGCGCGCGACTCACGATTTGAGCAGGAGCACCGGGCAGCGGGCATTCGCGATCAGCGTTTCCGCGCTCTGGCCAAAGTGCAGCGTCTCGCCGGACCACGCCTTGGTGCCGACGACGATCAGATCGTGCTTGCCGAGATTTGCCTGCCGGAGGATCGCGTCCTCCTTCGCGGAGCGGATGAGCACTTTCGTGGACACGCGCACGTTCTCCCGCTGCCCGAGCGCGACGACCTCGGCGAGCAGCGCGCGGCTGGGGCGGAGGAGCTGTTTTGAGCGCCGGAGCAGATCGGTTTCCGTCGGCGGCACCGAGACATGCAGCGCGGTGATGGTGGCGCCGCAGCCTTTCGCAATCGCCACCGCCACCTCCGCGCCGAAGCGCGAGTAATCCGCGCCCGTCATCGGCACGAGGATGTTGCGGGGCGGCGGGTGCGAGGCGGCGGCGCGGCCCGCGGGATTCAGCAGCACGGCGACGGGGCCGGAAAACTCGCGGATGATTTTTTCAAAACCATCGGGAAAATTCACGCGGCCGTTTTTCGTGGCGGAATGCAGGCCGAGAAAAAGCAGGTCGTAGCCGTTTTTCGCTTCGGCGAGAATCGTCTCCGCGGCGAAATCCACCGCGGCATCCGGCGCGGTTTTCCAGGGCACGAGGGACACGAGTTCGCGCACCGGCCGCTGCTCGGTGAGCGTGTCGCGCGCGGCGGCGGCCAGCGGATTGTTTTCCGCACCGCGACTCGAGGGCCGCGGCGGATCGGGCGGGGCGACGGTGCGCGCCTCGTGCCCGGCGGACTCGAGGACGCGCGCCTGCACGGACTGGCTTTCATCGGCCGCCGCGGCATCGCTCACGTCCACGATGGTCGCGGTGAAACGCCGCGCGCCGATGAGGCAGCCTGCGAGCACCGACGCTTCGCCGCCGCCCGCGCTGGCATCGAGCGCGACGAGGAGGCGCTTCAATTTGGGCAGCAGATCCTTTTGCTCCGCGGCTTCGGTTTCCAGGCGTTTTTTTTCCTCCTCGCGCATCGGCACGCGCGCGAGCGCCCAGCGCAGCAGCGGCGGCATGCAGAGCGTGGTGACGACGGCCATGAGCACGATGATGGTGAAGAGCGTCTGATTCAGCAGTCCCATCGAGAGGCCGATGGTCGCGAGGATGACTTCGGTTGAGCCGCGGGCATTCATGCCGAAGCCGACGGCGAGCGCTTCGGGATGGTTCATCCGCGCGACGCGGCTGCCGAGGTAGCAGCCGCCGAGTTTTCCGACGCTCGCGATGACGATGAAAAGGACGGTGAGCCCGAGCAAAGGCGGATCGGCGAGCACGCGCAGATCGATGGAGAGCCCCGCGACACCAAAGAAAACCGGCATGAAGAGCGCGACGATGAGGCCGCGCAATTGCTCCTCGATGTGCTCGGTGAGAATCGGCGACTGCCCGATCATGATGCCCGCGACGAACGCGCCGAGGACGGTGTGGACGCCGATGAAATTCGTCACCAGCGCGAGCGAAATCATCAGCACGAGGATCGCGCTGATCACGGGCATCTCGATGGTGAAGCGATCGTTCGTCCACCGGATGATGCGCGCGACCCAGCGGCTCCCGACGGTGAAGCAAAAGGCGAGAAACGCGATCGTGCCGCACACGCTGAAGAGCAGCGGGCCCATGACGATTTTTCCCTCGGCGGCGAGCCCGCCGATGAAGGCGAGAATCGTCCAGCCGATCGTGTCGTCGAGGATGGCGGCGGCGAGGATGATCTGCCCGAGATTGCGCCGGAGAAAATCCACCTCGCGCAGCACGGCGGCGACGATTTTCACCGAAGAGATGGACAGCGCCGTGGCGAGGAAAAGCGACGTGAGCAAGCGGCGGTTCGGGTCGGGCAAAAGGCTCAGCGGCAGGATTTCACCGAGCGCGTAGCCGCAGAGAAAAGGGATGACGATGCCGGCGACGGAGACGAGGAAGGCGGCGCGGCGCACGCGCTTCACGAGCGCGAGATCGGTCTCCATGCCGGTGAGGAGGAGCAGCATGAGCACGCCGAGTTCCGAGACGGCCTGGAGCATCTGCCGGTCCGCGGAGGCGGTCGGGAAAATGACGTGCTGCGCGCCGGGCCACAGAGCGCCAAAAACGGTCGGCCCCAAAATAATCCCGGCGAGCAACTGGCCCATGATGGCGGGCTGGCCGACACGCTGCATCACTTCGCCGAGGACGCGCCCGACGACGATGAGCAGCATGATCTGCAGGAAAAAAAGCGCGAGGCGCTGGTCGGACACCCCGGCGGAGGCGACGGAAAAGACGGATGTGAGGGCGAACATCGGAACGATGGACAGACGGAACGCTAATCGCGGGCGAGGCGAATGGCGACTGTGGCTGTTTGCGGCGGCCCGGCACGAGGACGGCGCTCAGCGGCGGATCGCGGAGGTCACAGGCTGCGGATCATTTTGAGCGTCTCGCCCAAGCGCGTGGTGCCGTCCGCCGCCGTGACGCGCGGAAATTTTCCGCCGATGAGGATAAAATCGCCGCCCCGCGTGAGCATGAGTTTGCCATCCCTCACCTCGACCGTGGAAATTTTCCGCGCCGCGGAGGCGAGGCGAATTTCCGCGAGCGTGAGCAGATTTTCGACGGGGTCTGGAAAGCGCCCGAAGCGGTCGCGCCAGTCTTTGCGCAGCTTGTCGAGCGCCTCCTGCGTGCCGAGTTCATTGAGCTGCCGGTAGGCGGCGATGCGCGCCTGCGTCTCGGCGATGTAGCGCGTCGGGAAAAAGGCGGGGACCTGCGGCAATTTTGAATTTTCAATTTTGAATTTTGAATTCGCGTCAGCGGGTTCGCCGGATTCCGCGTTCCGCATTCGGGCCACCGCATTTCCTCCCAGCCATTCCGGCTCGCGCAGGACGAGAAAATCGAGATGCACGACGACTTCCGCGCGCGACTTACGTCGCTCGCCTTTGAGCTTCGCGATCGCCTGGCGCAGCATCGCGCAGTACAGCTCGAAGCCGATGGTCACGATGTGGCCACTCTGCGCGGTGCCGAGGATGTTGCCCGCGCCGCGAATCTCCAGATCGCGCATCGCGATTTTGAATCCCGCGCCGAGCGAGCCGTACTGCTTGATCGCATTGATGCGCTTGCGTGCCTCGCCGCTGCCCATCATGTCGCGCGGGAGCATGAGATACGCATACGCCTTGTGCTGCGCGCGGCCGACGCGTCCGCGAAGCTGGTACAGATCCGCGAGCCCGAAGCGATCCGCGCGGTCTATGATGATCGTGTTCGCGTTCGGGATGTCCACGCCACTCTCGATGATCGTCGTCGAGATGAGCACGTCGGCATCGCCCTTCACGAAGCGGTGCATCACTTCCTCCAACTCATGCTCCGCCATCTGCCCGTGCCCCACGATCGTGCGCGCCTGCGGCACGAGCATTTTGATTTTCGCCTCCACGCTCTGAATATCGCCGACGCGGTTGTGCAGGAAAAACACCTGGCCCT
>JBBQJR010000209.1:0-6140 GCA_038326125.1 Chthoniobacterales bacterium | reverse complement strand
CGCGACATCGCCGCCGCGACGGTCGCCGTGTGCGAGACGATCCACGCCTGCCCGCAGTGCGGCTTTTTCACCTCGGAGCCGCTGTGCGAATTTTGCTCCGCGCCCGATCGCGACGACACGCTCCTGTGTGTCGTCGAGCAGCCGACGGACATCCTGCCGCTCGAACGCACCGGCGTTTTTCGCGGTCGCTATCACGCGCTCGGCGGCCGCATCGCGCCGCTCGATCACGTCGGCCCGGACGACCTGCGCATCGCCTCGCTCATCGCGCGCGTGCAGGACGGCCACCACGCCGAAGTCATCCTCGCGCTCGGCACCGATGTCGAAGGCGACGCCACGGCAAACTACCTCGCCGAACTGCTCCAGCGTTTCCCCGTCATCATCTCGCGCATCGCGCAAGGACTCCCCGCCGGCGGCGGCCTCGAGCACGCCGACGAACTCACGCTGAACCGCGCCCTCGTCGGCCGCACGCGGCACGGCAAAGCATTGTAGAGCGTGTCGTGCACCGTGGAGATGCTTCCCGAAAGTGCCGCCTGGAGAATGTCCCGGAGGGACCACGGAAATTAGCCGGTGGTCGAGCGTGGCGAACACCACCGGTTCACCGGGAAAAATGGAATGCGCCCCGGAGGGTGCGCAGGGAAATTTCGTTTCCATGACGCCGCCCGCGTCCAAAAGGGCATGGCCCGCACGCATTGAACGACGGATCGAGCGGCGAATTGGCCAGGGCAACCGCCGCGCTCGCGCAAGCGTAAAACACCTCACGAATGAGCATCGCGATCCACTGGTTCCGCCGCGACCTGCGGCTCGCTGACAACACCGCGCTGAACGCCGCGCTCGCAGCGCACGCGCAGGTCGTCCCCGTCTTCATCGCGAGCGAGTGGAAAAGCACGCACCACTGGTGCGGCGCGCCGCGGCAGGAATTCCTCTGCGGCTCGCTGAATTCGCTGCATCGCAATCTCGAAGCGAAAGGCGGCAGGCTCATCGTGCGCAGCGGACGCGCGGATCTCGCTCTCGGACATCTCGTCCGCGAGACCGGGGCGGATGCGATTTATTTCAATCGCGATCCCGATCCCTTCGGTCGCGAAATGGAACGGCGCGTGGAAACAATGGCGCAAAAAATAGGTGTCGCGATCCACGCGCACCAAGACGCGGCGGCGCACGAGCGCGACGAAGTGCTCACCGGCGAAGGCCGCCCGTTCCGCGTCTTCACGCCGTATGCGCGTGCCTGGAGCAAGCTGCCCGAACCGCCCGTCGGCAACATGGTCGCGCGCATCGCCGTGCCCGCCGACGTGAAGAGCGATCCGCTGCCGACGCTCGCGCACTGGCATCTCACGGGCACCGCGAAGATTCTCGAACCCGGCGAGCGGGCCGCCCGAAAACGCCTCGCTCATTTTCTCGACGGTCCGATTTTTCTCTACGGCCTGAAACGCGATCTGCCGGAGGAAAGCGCCACCTCGCGGCTCTCGCAGGATCTCCGCCACGGCCTGCTCTCGATCCGCGAAGTGCTGCGCGACTGCCGCCGCGCCGGTGCGGAAGCAAAGACGCTCGCGGACAAAAAAGGCGTCGCCACTTTCATCAACGAACTCATCTGGCGGGAATTTTATTTCCAAGTCCTCTGGCACTCGCCCGACGTGCTGGAGCACGAATTCCAAACAGACACGCGCGCGCTGCCGTGGCGCGCGCACTGGCGGCCCGAGGACGAAAGCGCGTGGGACCGCGACGCGGCGGCGCGCGCGGATTTCGATGCGTGGCGCGAGGGCCGCACCGGTTTTCCGATCGTGGATGCCGGGATGCGCGAGCTCGCCGCGACCGGCTTCATGCACAACCGCGTGCGCATGATCACCGCGATGTTTCTCACGAAGGACCTGCGGATTTGGTGGATGCACGGCGAGAGCCATTTCATGCGCCTGCTCGTGGACGGCGAAATCGCGAGCAACAACGGCGGGTGGCAATGGAGCGCCAGCACCGGCACTGACGCCGCGCCGTATTTCCGCATCCAAAATCCGTGGTCGCAGACGCAGCGCTTCGACCGCGACGGGGCCTACATCAAACGCTGGGTTCCCGAATTGCGCGACGTGCCCGCGGGGAAATTCTGCGAGCCCCCGCCCGGTGTCCCGCTCGCAAAAAATTACCCGCTCCCCATCTTGGATCACGCGACCGCCCGCGAGGCTGTGCTCGAAATGTTCCAGTCCGGAAAGCTGCGGCCCGCGCATGATTGAGAGCGCTTTCGATAAAGCCGTGGCCGCTCGCCCGAGTTCCGAACCCGGGCGTCGCGAAAGCGTGGCCTTAGCGTAGCTCTCCAGAGCTGCGCGGTGATGCCGCCTCATACCGCCGCGCAGGTCGGGAGACCTACGCTACAAGGGCGGACCGCGATTTTGAAAATGCTCTAACGCCCTCCCACGGCGCGCGCGACGAGGATTGTCGCGAGGCGCTGCGTGGCTTCGTCGAGGGCGGCGACGGCTTTTTTCAACGGCTGCGCCGCGCCGGATTCGAGCGCGGATTCCACGTCGGCGACACGCGCGGCAATCGTGGATTTTTCCTCGGCGGAAAGTTCACCCCCGGCTTGCGTGAGCGCGAGGCGGACGGCGGGGAGCATCTCGGCGGCCTTCAGTTTCGCCTCGGTGAAGACGCGATCGTTCATGTCCTCGAAGGCGTGTTCGAGCGAATCCTCCAGCATTTTCTCCACGGCCTCGTCGCTCACGTCCACGGCGCTCGTCATCTCCACGGTGCGCTCGCGGCCGGTCTTCGTGTCGCGGGCGAGCACGCGCAGGATGCCGTTTGCATCAATCTCGAACTGCACGCCGACGCGCGCGTGGCCCTTCGGTGCCTGCTCGAATTCGAGGTCGAATTTTCCCAGCTCCCAGTTGTCGCGTGCCATCTCGCGCTCGCCCTGGAGCACGCGCACGAGCATGGAGCGCTGGCCGCTCACGGCATTCGTGAACATCTCGCCGCGCTTGATCGGGATCGTCGAATTGCGCGGGATGATGACGCTCATGAGCCCGCCGAAGGTCTCGATGCCGAGCGAGAGCGGCGTGATGTCGAGCAGCACGACATTCTGCACCGCGCCACTGAGGATGCCCGCCTGAATGACCGCGCCGAGCGCGACGGCCTCGTCGGGATTTTGCGAGGTGTTCGGCTCTTTCCCGAAAATTTCCGCGACCATTTTTCGCACGAGCGGCATGCGCGTCTGCCCGCCGACGAGGATGATCTCGCCGAGATCGGCAGGCGTCACTTTCGCATCCGCCATCGCGCGCAGGCAGTGTGTGCGCGTTCGTCCGACGATGGGCGTGGCGATGCGCTCCAGTTCCTCGCGCGTGAGTGAAAGTGAGACGCTCTCGCGCCCCGCCGCGAACGGCAGCTCGGCGCGCGTCTCCCTGATTTCCGAGAGCCGGTGCTTCGCCTCCACCGCCGCCTCGCGCAGCCGCGCGAGCAGCCCCGCATCGTGCGCGCCGGAGATGCGCTCCGCGAGATGCGCGACGAGCGCGGCATCAATGTCGTCGCCGCCGAGGCGCGTGTTGCCGTTCGTCGAGAGCACATGAAAGACGCCGTCGCTCAGCTCGAGAATCGAGATGTCGAACGTCCCGCCGCCGAGATCGAACACCGCGATCTTCGAGCGCTCGCCGAGCCGATCCAGACCGTACGCGAGTGCGGCGGCGGTGGGCTCGTTCACGATGCGCTCGACGGTGAAGCCCGCGATCTCGCCCGCGCGCTTCGTGGCGTTGCGCTGCGCGTCGTTGAAATACGCGGGCACCGTGATCACCGCGCGCGTCACCGACTCGCCCATCGCGTGCTCCGCATCGGCGCGGAGTTTCTTCAGCACCTCGGCCGCGATTTCCTCCGGCGCGCGATTCACGCCGCGCGAACGGATCATCACCGGCTCGCCCTTTTCTCCCGCGAGACGGTATGCGACATCATCCGCTTCCTCGCCGACGCGCCGGCCGATAAATCGCTTCGCCGAATAGATCGTGTTTTCCGGATCCACCGCGCGCATCCGAGCCGCCGGCCGCCCGACGATTGCCGTGCCCTCCGCTGGAAAATGCACGACGGACGGCGTGAGACGCGCGCCGTTTCCATCCGCGAGCAGCACGGGGAAGCCAGCCTCC
Organism: Chthoniobacterales bacterium; assembly: GCA_038326125.1. GTDB lineage: Bacteria > Verrucomicrobiota > Verrucomicrobiia > Chthoniobacterales > Chthoniobacteraceae > SXWH01. Next base: position 2,040 of record JBBQJR010000209.1, on the reverse strand, counting down.
ATCACGCCGATGAGCGAGTTCGTGGTTCCGAGATCGATGCCGACAATCACTGACATCCCTCGACGATGCCGCCGTGCTGCGCGCGTGAGAAGCGCGATGTGAGAGCGGTGTTCTGCCGCTCCCTCCGCTGCTCCGCTCACTCTCCGCCGCAACGATGAGTTGAATCGCGAGCGGTGCGCTACCTTTTCGCTTTGCCGCGCCGCGACATTGCGACTGAATCCCCGGCCCTGATGCGAATCCTCGACCGCTATGTCCTGCGCAGTTTTCTGGAGCCGTTTCTCCTCTGCTTCCTCGGCTTTCTTGGGATCCTGATTATTTTTGATGTGAATGACAATCTCAACGACTTCATCGCGGGGAAGGCGCGATTTCTTCTCATCGGGGTGTATTACGCGCACCAGATTCCGCATTTCATCCTGCTCTGCATGCCGGTCGGCATTCTTCTCGCGCTGCTCTACAGCCTCAGCCGCCTGTCGCGGTCGAATGAAATCATCTCCATGCTCACGGCGGGCCGGAGCGTGCCGCGCATCCTCGTGCCACTTTTCATTTTTTGCGCCGTCATCGCCGGCCTCTGCACCTGGCTGAATTACGAACTCGCCCCGCGCGCCGATGCGCTCCGCCGCGAGGACATGGGGCGCATTCGCTTCGGCGATTCGCAATCCGAGACGCTCAAGTTCGTCTCCGGCCATCTCGCGAAAGATCGGATGACCAACCGCCTGTGGTTCATCTCCGTGCTGCGTCCGAATCTCGACGCGCTCGAGGAGGTCCACATCACCCAGCTCGATGAGGCGGGCCAGCCCATCAAGCGCTGGTACGCGCACGAGGCAGACTACGACGCGCGTACGAGCAACTGGATTTTCACCCTCGGAAAACAGGTGGAGTTTGACCGGGACGGCAACATTGCGGGGACGACGGACGACTGGTCGCACCAGTTTGCGGCCGGGGCCAATCGCACCATCGAGCGCTGGAGCGAGACGCCGTTTCGCATCGGCAGCACCCGCATGGATGCCGAGCAACTCAGCGTGCCGGAGCTGCGGGAATATCTGGCGGCAAATGCTGATTTTCCAGCACCACAGCTCGCCGCCTTTCGCACGCACCTGCAGCATCGCTGGGCGCTGCCGTTCACCTGTTTTGCCGTCGCCTTCATCGCCGCGCCGCTGGGCATCGTGTTCTCACGCCGCGCGGTTCTCGCATCCGTGGCGGCGAGCATTTTCATTTTCTTCATTTTTCTTTTTCTCATGTTCTTCTTCCTCGCGCTCGGAAAAGGGAACCACGTCTCGCCCATGGTCGCCGCGTGGACACCGAATGCCGCACTGCTCGTCATCGGCACTTACCTGCTCTGGCTGCGCTCGACCAACCGCGAGGCGTTCCGCTTTTTCTCCCGCAAAAAATGAACCACGACTGGACCATCCAAAGCCGCTCCCCGCACTGCGCCGCCACCGGCATCGCCTTCGCCGAGGGTGAGCATTTTTACACGCTGCTCTTCCACGAAAAGGACGGCTTCCGCCGGGAAGATCTGTGCGAGGGGTCTTTCAAGAATCGCGCGGAAACTCCCGCGCCGTTTTCCTTCTGGCGCTCCAAATTCGAGCCGCCGCAGGCCGCGCCGCCCGAGGCCGTAAGCAAACAGACCGCCGAGGACCTGCTGCGCGCCTACATGCTCGAGCCCGGCATCGAACACGCGAATGCGCGCTACATTCTCGCGCTCATGCTCGAGCGGAAGCGCCTGCTCCGCGAGGTCGAGGTGAAGCGCGGCGACGACGGCTCGCTCACGCGCATCTACGAGCGCGCGAAGACCGGCGAGGTCTTCGTGATTCCCGATCCGCAGCTCCGGCTCGACCAAGTCGAGCAGGTGCAGATGCAGGTCGCCGGGCTTCTCGGCGCACCGGCACCGAATGTGTCCGCGCCTTTGCCCGTGCAGGGCGAGGCGGAGGTGGCTTCGCCTTCGTAGCGCGTCACAGCATCCCGAAGCGCTTCCGCAAAATCCACTCGATCGTGAGCAGCAGCACAATCGGGGTGAACCACCACCAGCTCTGCCACAGCACG
>JBBQJR010000208.1:0-6154 GCA_038326125.1 Chthoniobacterales bacterium | reverse complement strand
CTCTACGGCGAGGAGTGGGAAGTTCCCGAAGGCGAATACACCATCCCGCTCGGCGTCGCTGACGTGAAGCGCGAAGGCACCGATGTCTCGCTCATCGCCCACGGCCGCGCCGCGCTCACCGCCTGCACCGCCGCCGACATCCTCGCCGCCGAGCACAACATCTTCGCCGAAGTCGTGGACCTGCGCAGCATCCGCCCGCTCGACGAGGAGACGATTTTGGAAAGTGTCCGCAAGACGCACCGCGCGATCTACATCGAGGAAGCGAAGCCGTTTTGCGGCGTCGGCGCGCAGATCGCCTCGATGATCATGGAAAAGATTTTCGACGAACTCGACGCGCCCGTGCTGCGCATCACGAGCATTGATGCGCCTGCGATTTACTCCCCCGAGTTGGAAAAACGCCAACTCCCGCGTCCTCTCGATGTCGTCGAGAAAGTGCTGAGTATCTGCTGAGACGTGACGCGGAGAATCATGTCCGCATCACGCCTCCGCCTTGAACGTGCCGGTCCCCACGAGGCGCTCGAAGATCGGCGAGGCCATGAGCGTCGTGATCACCGCCATGATCACCAGCGTCGCGAAAAGCCCCTCGGAAATGATCCCGCGCTGGAGGCCGATGTTGATGATGATCAGCTCCATCAGCCCGCGCGCATTCATCAGCACGCCGATGCCGAGCGCCTCGCGATTTGAGATGCCCGTCGCGCGCGAGGCGAGCCAGCAGGCGACCCCTTTTCCCACGACCGCCGCGACGAGCACCGCGCCGCACATCAGCCACAGGAAGCCGGAATTCAGCAGGCCGATGCGCGTGTTCAGCCCCGAGTAGGTGAAGAACAGCGGCAGCAGCAGCGCGACCGCGAGCGGCTGGATGCGTGCGATGAGATCGCGCGTGAAGACCCCGCGCGGAATCGCCGCGCCCATCAGAAACGCGCCGAACACCGCGTGCAGCCCAATGAGATCCGTGAACCACGCGCCGAGCGACATCAGCGCCAGCGCGATGACGAGTCCCGCGTCCGTCAGCTCGCCATCCTTTTGCATCCACGCCTGCACGTGCGCGAGCAGCGGTCTCACGATGAAAAGACAGACTGTGAGATAGCCGATGCCGCCGCCGATATTCACGAGCGCACGGCTCGCGTCATGATCGAAACTCGCGAGTACCACGGCGAGCAGGCACCACGCCGTCGCATCGTCGATCGCGCCCGCGCCGATCGCCACGGTGCCCATCGTCGTGCCGGCGAGTTTTTTGAAATGAATGATCCGCGCGAGCATCGGGAACGCCGTGATGCACATCGAGGCACCGAGGAAAAGCATCGCCTCCGCGAGCGTGGTCTTCTTCGGAAAAAGCTCCGTGTGGTAAAAAAAGATCCAGCCCAGCGCCGCGCCGAGCGCAAAGGGCGCGGCCATCCCCGCGACGGAAACCGCGACCGAACTTCGCAGCCGCTTGCGCACGATATCCACGCGAAATTCCATCCCGACGATGAACATGTAGAGCGCGAGCCCGAGCTGCGACGCGGGGAAAAGATAGCTCTGCGTGTCGCGCGCGTGCTGCGTCTTGTCCCACGGGAAAAGCCATTGCTGCCACTCCGGCGCGAGCAGCCCGAACAGCGACGGCCCGAGCAGCACGCCGGCGATCATTTCCGCGACGACCTGCGGCTGGCCGAAGCGCGCGGCGATTGCCCCCACGAGCCGGCAGAACAGCAGGATTACCGCGAGCTGCAGGAAAAAATGGACGGCAAGTTGGACGTTGTTCATCGGCAAAGTCCCGGCGGCGCACTGCGCATCCTGCCGGGCTGTGGAAACTGGCAGGCCGGCACTGATACCTGAAATCAAATCTTGCGATAGCCGTCATGCCCGTGCGGTATCAGCGCATGGAACTCCGCCACCTCCGCTATTTCCAGGCCGTCGCCGAGGAACTGAGTTTTTCCAAGGCCGCGCGCCGCCTGCACATCGCGCAGCCCGCGCTGAGCCGCGCGGTGAAGGAACTCGAAGAAAAAATCGGCGTCGTCCTCATGCTGCGCAACCGCCGCGCCGTCTCGCTCACCGAGGCGGGCGCGATGCTGCTGCACGAGATCGGGATTCTTTTTCAGCGCGTGGATGACGCGGTGAAAAAAGTGCAGCGCATCGCGAATGGCGAGGAAGGCGAGCTGCGCGTCGGCTACATCGGCCCGCCGACGCAGGCCTTCCTCGGCAGGCTGCTCGCGGAATTTCGCCGCCGCTATCCGCGCCTCTCGGTGATCCTCGAGGAGCGCACGCCCGAGCGCGTGTGGGAGATGGTCGCGCGCGGTCGTCTCGAAATCGGCCTCACGCGTCCGGTGCTCGCGCAGCACGCGCACGGCCTGCACACGACCGTGCTGCGCCGCGAGCCGTTCCATGCCGTGCTGCCCGCCGGCCATCCGCTCGCAAAAAAACGCACCGTCCCGTGGCGCTCGCTCGCCGGTGAGCCGCTCGTGATTCTCGCGCGGCGCGAAGGCGTGGGGCTGCACGATGCGATCCTCACCGCGTGCCAGCGCGCGAAATTCACGCCGCGGCTCGTGCACACGCCGAGCGTCATCCACACGGTGCTCAGCTACGTCGAGGCAGGCGCAGGCATCGGCATCATCCCGGAGAGCGTGGCATCCGTCGGCGACGGCGGGCCGCTGGTCTTCCGCCCGCTCGTGCCGTTGCAGGCGATCGAATTGGTGCTGGTCTCGGCCAGCGCGGGCACGACGCCCGCGACCGCGGCATTTTGCGCGCTCGTCGCGGAGTGGGGGAGGAGCCGGAAGCTCTGGCGAAAATAATGCGGCTCGCGAAATTCGAGATGCACGGCGGGGCGCGGAAAAAGAGGAATGGTGCGGGCACTTTCACCTTCAGCCCATGCCAATTTCCGCTTGCCGCAATGCGCGGCATCCTATCGGGTGCCGCGAGGCTCGATCGTCATGGTCCCTCGGCTGAATCCCCTCATTCTCTCGCTGTTCGTCGCCCTCGCGTATTTCGTCACCGGGGGCCTCGGGCTGATGCTGCCGGCGTTTGGCACGAGCATCGCGCTCATCTGGCTGCCGACGGGCATCGCGGTGGCGTCGCTGCTGCGCTTCGGCTTCGGGTGCTGGCCGGGCGTGGCGGTCGGCGCGGCGGCGGTGAATGTGGCCAGCGGCAATGGGCTGCCGCTGGCGCTTGAGATCACGATTGGCAACACGCTGGCCCCGCTGCTGACCGCGTGGGCGCTCCGGCGCATGGGCTTCCAGGCGGCGCTCGAGCGCAAGCGCGACATCCTTTTTCTCGCGGCTGCGGCGATCTTCGGGATGCTGATCAGCGCGAGCCTCGGCACTTATTTTTTCTGGAGGGCGGGGAAGCTGCCGGGGGATTTCACGGCGGCGCTGCTGATGTGGTGGTCGGGCGACTCGATGGGCGTGATGACCGCGGCACCGCTGGTCCTCGCGCTGAACCGCAGGCAGATGCGGACGCTCCTCGCGCGCCGCGCGGAATTTTTCGTGTGGCTGTGCGTGACGGCGTTCCTCTCGTGGATGGTCTTCGTGAAAAATTCCGCGGCAGACGGCGAGCCGTGGTCGGCGTCCTTCGTGCCGCTCCCGCTGGTCGCGTGGGCGGCGCTGCGCTACGGGCCGCTCGGCACTTCGCTCGCGCTTATCACGGTCTCCGCCGTTGCGGCGTATGGGACAGCGACGGGCCACGGGCCGTTTCATCGCCGCGAGCCGGTGGAGAGCGTGACGGTGCTGTGGATTTTCATGGCGACGGCGGCGCTGCTCGGCTGGGTCACCGCCGCGCTGCAGGCGGCGCGCGTGCGGGCCACGGGCTTCCAGCAACTTTTCGAGCAGGCGCTCACGGATGTCTCGCTCGGCGTCGCGCTCTCGGGGTTGGACCGGCGGATCACTTTTGTGAACGAGGGCTTCACGCGGCTGACCGGCTACACGGAGGCGGAGATGGTGGGAAAAAGCTGCGCCGTCCTGCATGGGCCGGATACCGATCCGGCGACGCTGAAGGCGATGCAGTCCGCGATGCGCGACAGCGGACACTTCGATGGCGAAGTGCTGAACTATCGCAAGGACGGCACGCCCTTTTGGAATGCGCTGCTCGTCTCGCCGGTCCACGACGGGCGCGGCGTGCGCACGGGCTTCCTCGGCATCCAGCGCGACATCACGCGGCGCAAGGAGACCGAGTTTGCGCTGCTCCAGAGCGAGGAGCACCTGCGCACGATCGTCGAGCTCGAGCCCGAGTGCGTGAAGCTGCTTTCGCCCGAGGGCACGGTGCTCGAGATGAATCCCGCGGGGCTGACGATGATCGAGGCGGCGTCGCTCGACGAGGTGCGCGGGGGAAAAATGGCGGACCTCATCGTGCCCGAGGATCGCGAGCGGTTTTTCGTGATGCACCGCCGCGCGCTGAACGGCGAGACGGTGCGCGGGGAATTCTCGCTGCGCGGCCTCTGCGGCTCGCGCTGCTGGGTGGAGTCGTGCGTCGTGCCGTATCGCGACGCGCGGCGCGAAATCGTCGGCGTGCTCGGCATCATGCGCGACATCACCGGCCGTCGCCGGACCGAGGCGGCGCTGCGGCAGAGCGAGGAATCTTTTCGCACGCTGACGGCCCACCAGCCGGATGTCGTCGTGCGGCTCGATCGGGACCGGCGGCATCTTTACGCGAATCCGGCGATCGAGGCGGCGACGGGTTTTCCGCCGCAGGCTTTCCTCGGCAAGACGTATGAGGACCTCGGGATGCCGGTGGAAAAGACCGTCGTGTGGAAAGCCGCGATCGAGCGTGTCTTCGCCACGGGGAAGGATGAGCGGCTGGAATTTTCCTACGAGGGTCCGTCGGGCAGGCAGATGTGGGAGTCGCACGTCGTCGGCGAGCGCCGGGCGGACGGCGCGGTCGAGTCGGCGCTCATCTTCAGCCGCGACATCACGAAACTGCGCGCAGCGGAGGTCGCGCAGCAGGAGGCACTGGGTCACCTGATAAAAATCGCCGGCCAGGTGCCGGGCGTGGTGTACCAGTTCCGGCAGCGCGGGGATGGCACGTCGTGCTTTCCCTTTGCGAGCGAGGCGATCCGCGAGATTTACCGCTGCACGCCCGAGGAGGTGCGCGAGGATGCGGCCAAAGTGTTTGCGATCCTCCATCCCGACGATCTGCCGGGCATCCTCGCGTCCGTCGAGTTGTCCGCCAAAAATCTCCGCCCGTGGTCGCACGAGTATCGCGTGAAATTTGCGGAAGGCACGGTGCGCTGGCTTTTCGGCAAAGGGGTGCCGCAGCGCGAGGCGGACGGCTCGACGCTCTGGCACGGTTTCATCACGGACATCACCGAGCGCCGCGAGAGCGAGATCGAGCGGGACAAGCTGGATCGCAAAGTGCAGGAGGCGCAGAAGCTCGAGAGCCTCGGCGTGCTCGCCGGCGGCATCGCGCACGATTTCAACAACCTGCTCACCACCGTGCTCGGCAACGCGAGCCTCGCCGAGATCGAGGTGCCGCGCGGCTCGCCGGTGCAGGAGTGCCTCGGGCAAATCTCTGAGGCCGCGCACCGCGCGGCGGATCTGTGCAAGCAGATGCTCGCGTACTCGGGCCGCGGCCGCTTCGTGGTGCAGAAGCTCGATCTCGGCGAGCTCGTCGAGGGCACCGCGCAGATGCTCCACATTTCGATCAGCAAAAAGGCGGTGCTCCGTTTCCGGCTGGAAAAAAATCTTCCGCCCGTGGAGGTGGATGCCACGCAGATCCGCCAGATCATCATGAATCTCGTCATCAACGCCTCCGAAGCCATCGGCGACACGGGCGGCGTGATCAGCATTTCCACCGGGCGCGCGCGCGTGGACCACGGCTACCTCGCGGGCACGCTCATGGAGCCGAATTTGCCCGAGGGCGAATACGTTTCCCTCGAGGTCTCCGATACCGGCTGCGGCATGAGCCCGGCCACGCAGGCCAAAATTTTCGATCCGTTTTTCACGACGAAATTCACCGGGCGCGGGCTCGGTCTCGCCGCCGTGCTCGGCATCGTGCGCGGGCACAAGGGCGCGCTGACAGTGTACTCCGAGGTCGGCCGGGGCTCGACGTTCAAGCTGCTCTTCCCCGCCGCGCGCGGCGCGCGCGACACGCCCGCGGCCGCGCCCGGCGGGGCCAGCGCCTGGTCCGGGCACGGCACCGTGCTCGTGGTGGACGACGAGGAGACGATGCGCACGACGGTCGCGCGGAT